>NZ_CM002139.1:599942-600461 GCF_000454545.1 Xanthomonas cassavae CFBP 4642 | reverse complement strand
GATGCCGCCGAGCGCCATATTCGGGCGCTCGTGGTTGTACGTCCATAGCCAGCGGGTGGCTTTGTCCTGCACTTGGTCGATGGTGTCGAACAGGGTTCGGGCGAGCCAGGCGTAGCGGATGGTGCGGTTGTAGCGTTCAACGTAGGCGTTCTGCTGTGGCTTGCCCGGCTGGATGTGCTCGACCCGGATGCCATGCCGCTGCGCCCAGGACAGCAACGCGCCACTGATGTATTCAGGGCCGTTGTCGCAGCGGATCACA
Organism: Xanthomonas cassavae CFBP 4642; assembly: GCF_000454545.1. Lineage (NCBI taxonomy): Bacteria > Pseudomonadati > Pseudomonadota > Gammaproteobacteria > Lysobacterales > Lysobacteraceae > Xanthomonas > Xanthomonas cassavae. The sequence continues at coordinate 600,202 of NZ_CM002139.1, read as the reverse complement.
GCGGGCTTGCCGCGCCACTCGATGATCTGCTCCAGCGACCGGATCACCCGGGCTGACGGCAGCGACAGATCCACCTCGATCCCCAGCCCCTCGCGATTGAAGTCGTCGAGCACATTGAACAGCCGGAAGCTGCGGCCGTCGGCCAACTGGTCGTGCATGAAGTCCATCGACCAGACCTGGTTGATGGCCTCCGGCACCGCCAGAGGCTCGGGCCGCTCACGCACCAGCCGCTTCTTCGGCTTGATCCGCAGGTTCAACTC
>NZ_CM002139.1:598676-599842 GCF_000454545.1 Xanthomonas cassavae CFBP 4642 | reverse complement strand
GGCAACGCTGATCAAGTAGTCGCAACGGCCAGCGAACTGGCCGATCCGGCTCATGACGCACTTGGATCTACGATCAGCCGTCCTTCCATGCCCGTTTCCGGGCGCTGCGGGCCGCTTTTGCGGCCCCGCAGGCGCAACTATCCCGCCAAACGCACCCGCGCCAGGTACAGGTTCGCCAGGCCCAGGGCCACGAAGCAGCGGTTCGCGTTCTTGTCCAGCCCGCGATAACGCACCTTGGCAAAGCCCCACAGCCGCTTCACCACCGCGAACACGTGCTCGACACGGGCACGGATCTTCGACTTGTTGCGGTTCCGCTGGCGCTGCACCTCATTCACTTCGCCACGCTTGCGAACCCGCTGGTTGGTGAAGTCCCGGGCGTGCGGTGCATGCGTGCCGATCAGCGCCTTCTGGCTGGCGTAGGCGCTGTCTCCATAGACCCGGCGTTCCTCCCCGTGCAGCAGGTCTCCCAGCAGGTGCTTGTCATGCACATTGGCCGCCGTCACCGCCGCGCTATGCACCAGGCCGTTACGACTATCCACGCCGATGTGCAGCTTCATCCCGAAGTACCACTGCTGCCCCTTGCGGGTCTGATGCATGTCCGGATCGCGGGCCTTGTCCGCATTCTTCGTCGAACTGGGCGCGCCGATGATAGTCGCATCCACGATGGTGCCCGTGCCCACCTTCAGGCCACGTGCTTCCAATTCCCGGTTCACTTGCAAGAACAGCTCCGCCCCCAGCTCGTGCGTCTCCAGAAGGCGACGAAACTTCAGCAGTGTCGTCGCGTCCGGAACCCGCTCGCGGCCCAGGTCGATCCCCACGAACCGCCGCAGCGCCGTGCTGTCCAGTAGCGCTTCCTCGCAGGCCTCATCGGCCAGATTGAACCAGTGCTGCACCAAATACATCCGCAGCATCCGTTCCAGGCCGACCGGCGGCCGGCCATTGCCTGCCTTCGGATAGTACGGCTCGATCACCGCGCACAGTGCCGACCACGGCACGATCTGCTCCATCGTCGACAGGAACACATCCCGGCGCGTCGGCCGACGATGCTGCTCGAATCCACTGCCCTGATCGGCCGCCATCGCCAATGTCTGCTGTTTCATCGGTCGTTCCGATTTGAAGGAAGGGGCATATTTTCTCCGATAGGGACCGACTTGATCAGCGTTGCC
>NZ_CM002139.1:588305-598576 GCF_000454545.1 Xanthomonas cassavae CFBP 4642 | reverse complement strand
CCCTCTCCCACCTCCGTTGCCTTGAGCTGGGGTCATTGTCCAACCGCAGCGTCGCAGATCCTGCAACTACGGCTGAGGGATGGGGCTAATCAGGACCCATTTTTGAGATTCCCACACCATTATTGATGGCCTTACAGTACTTATGTGTGTGAAGAATTGCACCCTCCGACGTACATCCCCGGTCAGGCGGCCCGCAGACGGGCCAGCAGCGACGTACTGGCGTAACCGTCCTGCGGCGTTGGGGTGGAGTGGCGCGGCGGCAATCCCGCCCCACTGGTTGACTGCGCGAAACAGTGGCCCCTCGTGGAGGGCGGCTGCCGCAACCCAGGTCATGGTGGCAGCCACCGGGCACCAGCGCGACAGCGCCGGGACCTTGTAGGTGGCGCCGGCGTGCTGGCGATCGCTCTTGCTGTGCGGCAGGAAGCAGGTCATGCCTTCGCCCGGCACCAGGCGCAGGTGGTTCACCTGGAGGCGGGTGAGTTCATCGCCGCGGAAGCCGCGCCAGAAGCCGAGCAGCAGCAAGGCGCGATCGCGCAGATGCCGCAGTTCTGCGGCGCGATCGCCGCGAGACTGGGCCGCAGCCGCAGCGTCTTCCAGCCATGTCGTGACCTGGCCCAGCTGGGTGAGTTGCAGGGGCGTGGCGCGTTTTTCGACGCTCGGGTGCAGGGTCTGGATGCCCTTGAGCACTTGGCGCACCACCGGCGCCCGGGTCGGGTCGACAAAGCCGTGCACCTGGTGCCACTGCGCCAGTGCTGCGAGCCGGTGCCTGAGTGTGTTGAGCGCGAGTTGCCCGGCGTAGGCGGCCAAGTAGCGCGCCACCTGCTCCGCGGTCGCCGGCAGATGACCACCCCACTCGACCTCGAAGTGACGGATCGCCCCTGCATACGCGCGCTCGGTGTTGGCGCGGGTTGCCGCTTCCAGATACTGCTTGACCGAGCTCACCGCGTCGCTCCGAAACGCCGTTTCGTACGGCCGCAGGGCGACTGTAGCCGAAAATTCCGGCTAACGCGGGATAATTCTAGATTATCCCGCGTGAGTTCAACGCCTATCGGCGGTCCATTCAATGCATTGAGGAGTATGTATTTACATGGTATGTAATACGTTACGAAATACGTGGAGTGCCGGATGGCAAGGTCCGGGTTGTACAAAAGCGATGTGCAACGCGCCCGCGATCGCCTGCGCGCCACGGGCACGCATCCGTCCGTGGACGCGGTCCGGGTGGCGCTGGGCAACACGGGGTCCAAGACCACCATCCACCGCTATTTGAGGGAGTTGGAAGAGGAGGAAGGGCAAGGCGTTGGCGCGAAAATGGCCGTGAGCGATGCACTTCAAGACCTCATCGCCCGCCTCGCCGAGCGGTTGCACAGCGAGGCCCACACGGTCGTGGCGCAGGCCCAGGCGCGCTTCCAGGCGCAGCTGCAGGAACGCACCCAAGCGCTGGAGCAGGCCCGACACGAGGCCGGGTCACTCATGACGCAGCTGCAACGCTGCGAGACCGCGCTGCAGGCCGAACGCGAGGCGGGCGACGCTGCCAGGAGCGAAGTGGCCCGCCGCACCACCGAACTGGCCCAGCTGGAGGAGCGGATCGCGGGCCTCACGGCCAGATTGGCCGAGCACGACGCCCATGCGAAATCGTTGGAACACAAGCACGAACACGCCAGGGAAGCCCTTGAGCACTACCGCACCTCGGTCAAGGACCAGCGCGAGCAGGAACAGCGCCGGCATGAGCACCAGGTGCAGGAGCTGCAGGTCGCCCTACGGCAGGCCAACGAGGCATTGACCGCCAAGAACCACGACCTGATGCAGCTCAACCGGGAAAACGGCCAGTGGCTGGAACGCCAGACCCGGCTGGAGCGGGAGCTGGCGCAGGCACGCCAGCGGGCCGACGCCCAGCAACGCGAGCGCGACGCGCTGCGCCTGGCGGCCGCCGAGCACCAAGCCCTGCAGGTGCGCTGGACCGACGATCTCCACGCGCTGGAAGGCGTGCGCACCGAACTGTCGGCGGCGCGGACCGAACTGGTCGAAGAGCGCCAGCGCCGGGAACACGCCGAGGCAGACACCCTGCGGGCCACGGTGCGCCTGAGCACGTTGGAACAACTCCTGGCGCAGCTGCGGCCAGCGCGCCCGGTTGGCGAATAAGTAACGTCTGGGAAGGACGAACCCTCCCCAGACGCAAATCGTCAGTTGCAGTGCGAGCGTGCAACCCAGTTCACAGGGGACGCCGGGAGCCAGTTACCCCTGTGGCGGATTCGACGTCGCATGAATACCCGGCTCGATCTGCCGTGATAAGAAATAGCGGCTGGCGACACTCAGCGCATGCAGTAGGTCGGGATGCTCAGCCTTTGAGTTTGCTCCACGTGGAGCAAAACCGCAGATGACGATTATTCAAGATCGATTCGGATTGCCTTGGGCAGGTTCCAGCTGCTTACAGCAGATACAACAACTCCAAACGCAGCAAGCAGATGACCAAGTCCGTAAAATGTTCCGCGCTGACTGCAAGTTAGCTTGCTGTTGGCTGCTTTTTACACGAATCCTGCCGGCCCTCCGTGTTTGTCACTTCCCTTACGGGTGAGTGTAGTCTGGTGCGGGTAATAGATCCGACCCTCGGAATCGCCTGCTATGTATGCGGCGCTGGCGTGTTATCCAACGCGAATTCTGGCGATTCTTCCACTACCCGAACTGCTGCAAAGGCTCTGTCCCATTCCGCGCAGAGCACGAAACGCTGCACGCCGCAGCGAAGCCCGATGTAAGAGATGCGAAATCAAATATGGCAACCAGAATGTTTGTATCAATCTTATTCCGCGCCCCCCATATATTCCACCCTCCTCCATCTCCATGGAATTTAAAATGCCAAAGTCCATCAGAAGTGCTAGTCATGCATCGAGCTCTAATTTCGATTCGTCGCCTCAGCATGAGAGCGGCCTAAGGGACGCAGCCAAAAAAGTCTACGACAGCAGTGTTTTATATCACGGGACAAAGCATCCGCATTTAAAATCTCTTAGGGAGAACGGATTTTCAAAATCACACAAACGCGACGGCGCAACGGCAGGAGGTAACGCAAATATGTTTATGAATTTAAGCTCTGCAGCGCAGGAAGAATCCGCAAACAATCATTATTTGTCCTCTTCCAAGAAAGAAGCCAAGAATTTTGCCATGTTCGCTGACATGGATAATCCCGCACTATTACGCACCATCGGCGTCAGAAGCAGCTTCAATCTGATCTCGGATCCTAGGACCCGTGGCACGGCATACATGACAGGTCAGTCGATTCCTTCAAAATTCGTGCTTGGATCAAAAAACAGCTCCCCCGGGGAAAATGCGCAGGTGTTCAAGAAAGAGATGCATGCTGCAGGATACGAGGTCTCTACAGAACAAGCGGGCGCACTACTTAGAGATGTGCAATCTGATTCTGATGATGACAATTTCCCGGATCCCGATGACTTTATTATGAGCCGACTGCGGGGTTTATGATATCGAGGGTCGGCGGGAGTTCGTATAAACCCTTTTCTGACAGCGAGTTAGCTCACTTTTGGCTGTGTTTTACACGAATCCCTGCCGACCCTTGTCAAGCTCTAGCCGCCGATGCTGCGCGGCAGGCCTATGGACTGGATAACGCACAGCCCATCTCGCCGCGCACAACGGGGTTCGGGGAGCAATGGAACAGGGAAGTCAGTTAAGCCTTCACCAGTGCCGGTCGGTGCCCTCCATGCGCGCGTCGCTCTCCGAGAAGCAGTGCCGGTCGTCCGCACCGCTGGCGATGTCGGTCAGCAATTCGTTCACAGCTTCATCCAGTTCTTCGTCGGTGTCATAGGGCACCTTCAGCTCATATTCGCCGTTCGGCCGTCGCGTGGCGTCGTATTGGTCGAGGTAAAAGCTCTCGACGTGCTCAATCGTGCGCTTCTTGCCGCGCACGAACTTGCTGTTGTTCTCGATGCGCAGCGTCAGCAGGATGGTGGCGACCTTCGGCGGGGCGTCATTGCCGCTTTCAAGGGCCGACATGCTTGATGGTTGCTGCTCCGTTTTCTTGTACGGACCGATCTCTACACCGCGATGTCGCAGGTAGCTGTACAGCGTGCTCTTGGACAGGTGCAGCTTCTGTGCGATGGCGGCGACCGACAGTTTCCGCTCGCGGTACAGGGTCTCTGCCGCCAGCGCCGTCGCTTCGGCCTGCGGCGACAGTCCTGTGGGTCGCCCGCCGACCTGACCGCGTGCCCGCGCGGCCGTCAGCCCGGCCTGGGTGCGTTCGCGGATCAATCGGCTTAACTGACTTCCCTGTTCCATTGCTCCCCGGACCCCTCGTCCTGTGCGGTAAGGCCCTTCCTCTTGGGATTCTTCGATACCGCATTAGCGGTGCGCAGCACGTCGCGCGGCACCAACTTGCCTAGCAATGCCCCGATTTGCTGGGGGTCGTCGTTCTTCTTCGTGGCCATAGGGCGCTCTCCTGCCACAGCAGTTAGCTGTTGTGGCGCTTTTCGTATTCGGTGAAGGCCAGTCGCAGCAGCTCATTTAGCTTGAGGTCGTGCGATGCGGCGAACATGCGGAACCGGCGGCGTAGGTCTGCCGACACGCGGAAGTTCAACGGCACATTGTTAGCCGGATCGTCGTTGGTGGGCGTCGGCTTGAGCGTGCGGGGGGGCATATCGGCCACTGGGGCGGCGCTGCCTTTGGTGGCGACTAGGCCGGTAAGATCGGCGCTTTTCTTCGTAGCCATATTAGACGGTTTCCTTTTTGCGAGCTTTCTTTTTATCGTTCATGCGTTCTTGCACGAAAGCAAATAACGCCGTGATTTCCTCGGCGCTCCGGCCCTTACCATCGGTTTCCTGCACCGTGCGGCCGTCCACCATACTGCCGGCATAGTCCACACGATCATGCACGATGGATGGGGCTACGGGACCGTGCGCAGACAGGGCGGCCACCGCTTGCACCGTCAGGCGGGCGGTCGGCTTCGCTTGCGTGAGTGCGAACGCGAAGGGCCTCCCGGCTTCCTGTGCAATGTCCACCGTGCTGCCGACTGCGCGCAGGTCGTGCGGGCTAGGCCGGGTTGGAATCAGCACAAGGTCGGCGAGCTTCACCACGTCCCGGATGGCATCGGTGATGGCGGGCGGGGTATCGATGACGGCCAGCTTAAAACCGGCGCTGGCCAGCGCTTCCAATTTCGCCGGCAGCTCGGCCAGCGTCGCGGCCGCGAGCGCCGGAGTGTCCGCATCACGCGAGTTCCACCACGCCGACAAACTGCCTTGGGGATCGGTGTCGATAAGGACGGCAGGCCCCACGCCGGCCTGCTCGGCGGCTATGGCCAGATGCGCGGCCAGCGTCGTCTTGCCCGCCCCGCCTTTCTGACTTGCCAACACTAGGGTTTTCACATGTCGCCCCTTCTTAGTTTGTTTTGACAATTGGATGATAAACAGAAAGCACGCAACTAGCAAGCACTAATAGTAGAAAGCACGCAAGCACGTTTAGCCGCGATCCAGCGTTTCCCGCTCGGTATCGGTGAACCCCGGCCACTCCGGGCCGAACGCCGCCGCAAGCTGCCGCAGAAGGCCGCGCAGCTCGTCAGCGTCCCCGTCGCGGCGTACCGCATCCAGCAGCGCCGCTGCATGGTCCGGGTCTGCGCGGAACAGCTCGGCCATCGCCTCGTCATGGGGGCGATCTTTCCGGACATTTCCGGGATGGGCCTTACCGGGCGGATAGTCGATGGCCTCGATCCCGGTCAGCGGCTCGCCATCTTCGCGCATCGGCCCGGACTCCTGCCGATCCATCCATGCGAAAAAGTCATCGACGTGGGTCTGCTCCTCCGGCGTCAGCGGCTCCGGCGGCTTCGGCCGGTCGGGGTAGTCGAGAATGATCCGTTTCGGCTTCTTCATTTGGCGCCGTCCTCCTTGGTCAGGGCGCGATACAGGGTCGCTCGATGCACACCCAGCAAGGCGGCCGCTTGGGTTGCAGTCTGCCCATCCTCGTCGATCAGGCGGCGGGCGTGGGCAATCTGCGCAGGGGTGAGGGTAGGGCGGCGGCCGAAGCGAACGCCCCGCGCCTTGGCCGCTGTGCGCCCGTTGCGTGTGCGCTCCACGATCAGAGACCGCTCGAACTCGGCAATGCCGGCAAACACCGTCAGAACCATGCGCCCCGCCGGGCTGGTCGTGTCGGCCCACGGCTCGGCCAGCGACCGCAAGCCGGCCCCCTTCGCCTGCAACTGCTCGGCTATGTCCAGCAGGTCGCGGGTGTTGCGGGCGAGGCGGTCAAGCCGCGTCACTGTTACCACGTCGCCGGCCCTCAGATGGTCGAGCATCCGGGCCAGCTCGGCCCGCTTGCTGTGGGTGCCGGTGATCTTCTCGGCGAAGATGCGGGAACAGCCGGCCGCGTGCAGCTCGGTCCGCTGATTGGTCAGCTCTTGGTCGTCGGTCGAAACCCGCGCATAGCCGACGAGCAATCGGCCGCTCATCAGGTCGAGCGTGCCGGGGTCTTGTTTGTGCCGTGCCATAGGGCCGCCCTTAGTCGCAAATGTTGTCGCACATTATAGAATATAAGCGACAAAGTTTTGCAACATAGAAAAGCCAGCAATTCCGGAGCTGTGGCGGCAGTCGCAAAACTTAGGACTTGTGCAACACGCAGGACCGGGCCGGACTCGTCATTTCACACACAGAGCGGGGGCAAGGGGGAGCGATTTAACGACGCCGGGCAAACAAACGTAATGACATTGACATTACGGCGCGGTACACTTACATGAAACCGCAGGAGATTGAGCCATGCCCACGATGAGCACCGCACCCAGCAAGCGTGAAACGCTGAACATCCGCATCAAGCCCGAGGAACGGAGCTTGATCGACCGCGCCGCCAAGGCACGGGGCAAGAACCGCACCGACTTCGTGCTGGAAGCCGCCCGGTCGGCCGCCGAGGAAGCGTTACTAGACCAGACGATCATTTCCGCCAGCCCGGACGCCTACGCGGCCTTTCTGGCACGACTGGACATGCCGCCGCAGCCGAACGAACGCCTGCGGAAAACCATGCAGACGCCCGCCCCGTGGGAGAAAGCATGACGGTATCAGCGCCCGAACCGCTGGCCGCGCACCACGACATTGAAGCCTTCGACTCCGGGGTGGACAGTCTGGACCAGTGGCTAAAGCGTCGTGCCCTGAAAAATCAGGCTACCGGCGCTTCGCGAACCTTCGTCGCCTGCGACGATGGCCGCGTGGTGGCCTACTATGCGCTGGCATCGAGCGGGGTCACGGTGGACGCAGCACCCGGACGCTTCCGACGCAACATGCCGGACCCGATTCCGGTGGTGGTCCTTGGCAGGCTGGCCGTAGATCAATCGCAGCAGGGCAGGGGCCTAGGCCGCGCTCTGGTGAAAGATGCCGGGCAGCGCATCGTCCAAGCCGCCGACACCATCGGGATTCGCGGGGTGCTCGTGCATGCGCTCTCGGCCGACGCCAAGGCGTTCTATGAGCGGATCGGATTTGAGCCGTCGCCCCTCGATCCAATGATGCTACTGGTCACGCTGGATGACCTGAAAGCGGGGTTCAGCCGACATACGTGTAAAAATAGCTCACAAGATCGGATTTCATCCATTGCATCAGTGAGTTAGCGGATATTTTGGCGGTTCCGGCTTACAACCCTGTCTTGGTCACACATGCAGCTGAGCAGGTCCGCGATCGTGTCACCAACGTCCTCGCCGGCGCCGACTACGATCAGGTGCCAGATCAACCCCCTACGGACAACGCCTCACCCGCGCACGCGCGGCTTCAGCGCCGAGAGCAACGCTCCCGCCGCCGACAGGGAGCCGCCCTCCCCCTGCCCTGCAAACCCGCTTTTGATGGCGCCGCCGCCAGGCCGTCCCCGGCTTGTCCACGGCCGGCGCGCAGCGCCGCCCCGGAGCCGGAGACCTCCCTATCGGATGAATGGTCCATTTAGGCTGGCCCATTTTATGTGGTCCGTTTAAGTCAACAAAAAAATATTGGGCCACCCGTAAAATTGATGGTACGTTTAGGTTTAACCCAAAAAGGCCGAGCAAGAGGCCACCATGTCCGACGTGATTCCTACCCCAGCCGATCTGGCGAGTAGCATTTGATGGCGCGTGCTCCTGCAGAACCCTTCAAGGTTGCTCGGATTTACCAGCGCGTCAGCACTGATGGCCAGGATCTCACGCGATAAGCCGCGATCGTCCAAGAGGCCAAGGCCGCCGGCTTCTACGTCGCCGGCGTCTATCGTGAGAAGGCTTCTGGTGCGCGCGCCGATCGCCCTGAGTTGCTGCGCATGATCGAGGATCTGCAATCGGGCGAAGTGGTCATTGCTGAAAAGATCGATCGGATCAGCCGCTTGCCACTGGTCGAAGCCGAGCGCCTGGTAGCGTCTATCCGAGGGTCGGCAGGGATTCGTGTAAAAAACAGCCAAAAATGAGCTAAATTTTTGCCGGAAAAGGGTTTTCGAGAAGTTCTACCGCCCCTCTGCAATAGCAGCCTCGCACACCGACCTCCCGCCATCTCCCGGATCCACATTCCACTGAATAACGTGGTGTTTACACACGGCAGCACATTTACCCACGAGGTCCAGGCACGTTGTTTAGTTTTCAGCTTCGCCCGATCACTAGGCACAGTTTCGCCAGTCCAAAGAGTTTTTCGCTTGGCGAAAGCAGGTTTACGCTTTTCGTGAGAAGTTAGCAGCCCGCACTCTCAAGTTAGGAGTTCTTATATGGGATGCTTCAACGTCACAGGTGCCAGTGGGAAGGCAAGCGAATATGTTGTCGAGCAACACGCTGGTCGGACCACGAATGAGCAAGCGACGCAAGAGTCGGCGACTCATCGGGAGACACAGGGTGTATTGCAAGGATTGAAGAGGCAAAGCTCGATTAGGAGTCAGTCCGATACTGAAGATGATGTGCAGTTTGCCGTGTCGCAAGCGCGAGCGGGAGGGCGCTTCCGTCCCGGTCCGCTACCTGAGCAGAAGGAACTGATCGCGCCCAAGCCCGGTAATGAATAGATTGCGCTCAAAAGTGCCCGCAGGAGTTTGTGAAAAATGCTTGGCTCGACGTCCCCCGCCCTGAGTACCGGCTGGGTTTAGAGTCTGGGACTGATGTGACCCACCCGCATGGTTGGGTCCAGCACCGGTTACTGGCTCTGCTCGCCCAGCTGATATGCGGCAGCGGCAATGTCTTCGGCAGCTGCGCTTGCTGCTTTCTTGCCGAAACCCAGTGCGCATGCCGATTTGATGGACATCTTCTTCAAAGCCTTGCTGCTCTGCTCTGCCCGCGACAAGCCAAGCTCTGAAGAGTTGGTCAATGTAGCCAGACCTTGCCGAACCCGTCTACGAAACGCATCGCTCACCACAGGTTGCGGTTGCCAGACTTCCTCAGGCGCGCAATGGAACTGCTGGGCTTTCAGTCTCTTGAGGTGTGTTTCAGTCAGGGGGAGGCAGTTTTCCAGAAGATACTGCGCGCCTGCGGCCGTCTTGGCGGCAATGTCATCTCCGTCCTTGGCATTCAAGGCCAAGCGTTCTTGGGTGTGTTGAGCATTTGCCGCAAATCTGCTGTCGGACGCAAACACCGCCGGTCCTTGAGCCCAAGGGTCTAGGACGATGGTCTTGTGATGTCCGTCCGGCACGCGCGACTCAGCCCAGTCATGGCCCTGATGGTTGTGCTGGACATAGTGGACGCTTTCTTCTGGCTGAAGCTTCTGTACATGTCGCATGGTTGCTACGGCAGCATATCCGGCGCAATGACCGCCCTGGACGAATTCAGATACGACCGCATGCCCCAGCGTCGGATTCGTGAGCATTGACGCCGGCGCCGCGCCGCGCACCAGATCGACAAACACATCATGTGCGGCCTGCGCATGTTGACTGGATGCGTGATCGCTGACGGCAATGTCGGTGGCGACGTTGCCGCGTCCGTATGGGAAGCGCGCCCGTGTCTCCTGCATCGTGTTGTTCGCCTTGTGCAGCCGAGGGATGTCCTGGGGCTCGACCGGATCCCCGATGACGGCTTTGCTCAGCAAGTAGCCGGCGAGGGAGATATCAGGATCGGAGAGCAAACCGCCACGACGCCGACGCTTGGGCAAATCGCTCAACAGCCCATTTACAACACCCACAAAGGATTGCCGCGTCTGCGGCGGAAGGGGAGGCGCGTCCTCTTGGCGCGGCGAGTGCGGGGCGTTGTTTGTCGTTGAGATAGTGCAACCCATTTCCTGATTAGCCCCATCCCTCAGCCATGGAAGTTGCTTGCCATACGCAAAACGCGCTCTGGGCAAGGTGTGCAACGCAGCAGCGCCGTCGCCAGCCGC
>NZ_CM002139.1:531537-588300 GCF_000454545.1 Xanthomonas cassavae CFBP 4642 | reverse complement strand
AAAACCGGCTCTGGGCATGGTGTGGATTGCATCATGGCCGTGGCAAGTCGTGGCAGCATCTCGCGCAAGCGGAATCGACGATTAAAACGATAGGCCGCTTCTCCCAGGTAACGCCTTGCGTATTTGCCTTGCGCGATGGCGTGATACACGCCACTGATGGCGCGTTTGAGATTGCCCAGCACCACGTTGAGCCAACGTGCACCGGCCGTTTCGGTCGCGGCACGACCACCGCCAGTGTCCAGCGTGGTGTGCGCGTGGCCGGCGTCTTCTAGCCGGCGGAAGCAGGCCAGCCCATCGGTGTAGACCTCGCATTCGGGCGCCAAGCGACGGGCAATCCAGTCCTGCAGCGAGGTGTTGTCGAAGCTGCGCACCGGCTCGATCACCACAAAGCGCGGCGCGGTGAAGGTGGCATCGGTCTGCACCGCAATCAGGAACGCTTGTTTGTTCTCCGATCCGCGTCCGGCCTTGCCACCGTTACGCTCGCCGCCGAGATAGGCATCGTCGATCTGCACGAAACCCGCCAGTTTCCGCATGGATTCGCGCTCGGCCATAACCTGCATGATCTTGTGTTTCATCCGCCAGGCCGTCTTGTAGTTGACGCCCAGATGCCGCATCAACTCCAGCGCGGCCATGTTGGTTTTGGTCGAGGTCAGCAGGTGCAACGCCAGCATCCAGGTGCGCAGCGGCAGCTTGGTGCCTTCGAACATCGTGCCTGCAATCAGGCTGGTCTGATGCCGGCACGCGCTGCATTGGTAGTAGATCGCAGCACCCCGCTTGAAACGCGAGCGCACGCGTCCGGCACAAACAGGGCAACGAAAGCCTTGCGGCCAGCGCCACTTGTAAAGCGCGCGATAGCACTTGGCTTCGGTGCCGTAGGACGCGAAGAACTCAGGCATCGACAATCCCGCTTGGAACTGCACGGCATTGATACTCATCACGCCACCTCGTTGGCTTCAGGTGACAGCAGCATCCACCCAGCGCGGCGCAGATCCTGCGACAGGCGGCTGATGGTCAGGGCTAATCAGGNAACGCCCGGCCACGGCAGACGCTTGGCTGGAAGACGCCGAACCAGGCGCTGGAAGAAGAGATCGCTCAATTCAACTCACGTGTTGCACTTGCAAGTTGAGACCGCCCTGTCTCGATGCCCGGCATGTTCCGGACAGTCGCTGATGACCAGACCGCAATCCATCAGGCGGTCGATCCCCGCGGGAACCGAAGCCAGCTGCTCAATCGATTGCCACCGTAGGTGACTGAGCTCTCCAAGAAAGTCGCGCTCAGCCGCCGCGACCTCTATCTCCGCATCCAGGTGGGGCGCCAGTGCAAGCCAGCGCGTACGGCGTCGTAACCCATCGCCTCCCGCCAGCAACTGAGCAAGATCGAATACTGCATCGTCGCGAAGTTCGAAGAACAATGTGGTGCATCGACGGATCTGCATCTGAACTTCTCAAGGACCGATAAATACGGTCGATATTGTCTCAGTTACCCTCAGCCCACACTCTCCCACTCGAGAAGACCATGGCCTTGACGAGCGATACTGCCCATCCCGCGATTGATGCCTCCATCGCAGACAAGCTTCTGGAGTTGCTTTCCAGCGACGATGCATTCCGTGATTGCTTCCAGTGCAATCCAGCACAGGCACTGGCCCAGATCGGCGCACCTGGCGCCATCGTAACCAACGCCGCCCCGGGGCCAGGCGACGCTTATTACTGCATGACCTCCAGCCAGCTCGCCTCAAAGGAAGACATCGCTCAGGCGCGTGCAGAATTGCACAGCCAGTTGACCGAAAAGACCAATCACACCGTGATCTTTGCCTTCGAATCGGAGAGTATTCGCTCCACCCTGCTGCGCAAGTAGGGCGGCAACTGCGGCACAGGCCAGGCGCGCGTGAACGCCTGGACCTGTTTACGTGCTTCCTGGGTACGCCCCAACGCGTGTAGGGATTCGGCCGCCCAAAGCTGTGCAATGCGTGCGTTGGCTACATTGAGTGGTTGCAATGTCTGCGAGGCATTTGCCTCGATGTAGGCAAGCCCACGGTGTGAAGCCAGCCAGCGCGCCTGCTCCAGTGCCTCGGCATCTCGTCCCGCCTGCTGCAGCAACGCGTACAGGGCGACACGTGTCTGGAATAGATCGCTGTCCCTGACAGGCAGGCGAGCAAGCGCTGCCTCATGCCTGCCGCCCAACGCCAGATGCTGCGCATCGACAATGGCACGCAGCCTTGCGAGTACCGTAGATTCATTCAAAAGCGCCGGCTCGATGGCCGCCAGCGCACGTGCGGTCAGGCCGTCATCCCCATGGCGCTGTGCCTGGCTTACCAGGATCAGCAACATTGCAGCATTGTCTTGCAGATTGGGATCGTCGGGAGCTGCAGCTTTCACCTCACCTATCAGCTGATCATAGGCTGAGCTGAGCACGGGCAGCACGTTTGCCACGCCATCGACAATATCTGACGTGCTGGCTGCAATTACAAGGAACTGGCGATGGCTGAATGTATCGGTTTGTTCGCTTCGCGCAAGGCCCTGGGCGATGGCAGCCCGTGCGGTCCTCCAGTCTGCATGGTCGAGTGCAATGCTGGTGCGATCGATCAGGGGGACGACATCGTCGTTGGCGTATCCGTTCTCCACGATCTGATCGAGCGCTTTCTGCGCATCTGGGTAACGGCCCATCACTGCCAATGCATTGGCCTTGCGCCTCAGGGGGCCAGCGCGATCTCCGTCACCGGAGCGCTCGAACTGGTGCAGAGCCTCCGCTGTCATCCCTTGCGCGAGCAGGATCCGTCCGACACGATCCGTGGCAATGGATCGCATGGGATCCTGCACGACGTCGGCGGTGCGGGCATACGGCAACGCATCGGAAAAACGGTTGGCTACGAATAGATGCCACGACGTATTGGCGGCACCAGCGAAGTTGTCCGGGTAGAGGGATGCCAAGGTTCTCCATAACGGCAGCGCCTTGCTGACGGTGCGCAACTCTGCCGCCCAGGCATCCAGGTACAGCTGATCACGTTCGGGAAGGCGCGAGCGGTAGCGAATAGCCTTGTCCAGGTACGGAAGTGCACCACGACGGTCTGACAAGGCAACCTTGATCCGCGCCGCTCCCAGGTATGCGAGGGCAAAGGTGGGATCGATGGCAACGGCGCGATCAAACAGTTCAAGCCCCTCGCGCCATTGTCCCCGCGCAGTCGCATCCTCACCGAGTGCGTAAGCACGTAACGCATCCAGGCTGGACGTCGTGACTGCAGGAAGCGGGATGGAATTCTTGTCGACTGATGCCGCAAGCTCGCCCAGGCCCAGCCTCAGCTTTCGGGTGATCTGGTCGACCGATGACAACGCAGATTGCAATCCCTCGCCCTGCACGAATTCCGAGTGCACAGTGGTCTGTGTGCGTGGATCCACCAGCTCCACACTGAAACGCAATTTCCCTCCGATCTCGGCCACGGTCGGAAGAATGACAGCGCTAGCGCCATCGCGCAGCGCCACTTCCGAGGCAATGCTGCGATCGATGACCAACGCATTGGGATCGCGCTGCATTCGTTTCACCGTATCGCGCACCTTCATGTCACTCAGCACGTTGACGTAGCGCGATTGCTCCAGGCTGATCCGCAGCGCCTGCTCCAAGGTGCTGTCCAGCAGCGTGTTGCCGGTGAGATTACGGACATCGCCCACCACAACCCAGTCACGATTTGCGAACGCGATCGCCGGTTGTGGACGGACAAAGAACCAGACGGCGATACCTACCGCCAGTACGACGCAAACCTCGGCTACCAGCGCGGCAGGTCGACGCCAGAGCGGAATGTCGCGCCAGGCCTTGGCCGAGTTCTTCGGCACGCGCAGCGGGGTCAGGCCGACTTCGCCGACTTCGTAGATCTCCATCGGCGTGGGCACGCCCTTGAAGCGCCAGCGGCCGTGCGATTTCCACAGGATGCGCTCGGCACGGTCGCCCAGTTCGCGTGCGGCGCGATGCGTCAACGATTCGGCGACGGCCGAGATCAGGATCTGCCCCGGCCGCGCCATCGACATCAGCCGTGCGGCGGTGGGCTTGGCCAGCCCTTCCACTTCCAGCGGCTTGGCGCCGATGCTTACCGCCTCCTCGCTGTTGCGCCAGGTCAGCACCTCGCCCACGTGCAGGCCCTGTCGCGCGCACAGCGTTTGCGCGTGGCTCTGGCTCATCGCCTTCAGGCCGCGGGCATAGTCCAGCGCAAAGCCCAGCCCGTCGATGGGGCGGTCGAACAGCAGCAACAGGCCATCGGAGCGGTCGATCAGGCGGCCGCGCCACTGCTGCTGCAACATGACCACCAGGCGGTCATGCTCGCGGAACAGCGCGGCGGCGGCGTTGTCGCCGATGCGTTCGACCAGCGCGGTCGAATCGCACAGGTCGGTCAGCAACAAGGTGCGCAGACGCGGCGCCTGGATCGCTTCCGACGACGCGTCCTTGCGTGCGTGGGTGCGGGCGCTCATTGCTCAGCGGGTATCCGGTTCGGGCGCAATGCCGGGAAGCGGCGCGGTGGTCACGGCGAGCGTGTCGTGCATGCACAGCACGTTGCCGCCTTGTCGCTTTGCTTCGTACAAGGCGCTGTCGGCAAGTGTGTACCAATCGTTCCAGGCCGCTTCCGCGTCGATCATGCACAGCCCGACACTGACTGAGCAGCCCTGCTCGCTCTGGCCGTTGCACAGGCGCGCTTCCACCGCACGCACGATGCACTCGCCGATGTGATGCACCAGCTCCGGGGCGCCTTGCGCAACCAGCACGCAGAATTCGTCGCCCCCCAGGCGGCAGGCCAGATCGCCATCGGCGATCACCGAACGCAAGGCATGGGCCACGTTCTGCAATACGCGGTCCCCGGCCAGATGGCCGAATTCGTCGTTGATGCGCTTGAAGCGATCGCAATCGATCAGGATCAGCCCCACGCCGGGCACATTGCCGGCGCGCCGGCATTCCTGCAGATACAGCGCCAGGCCGCGTCGGTTGTGCAGGCCGGTCAACTCATCGGTGCGGCTCAGCTCTTCGGTGTGGTTGAGCTGGTGCGAGGTGACATAGAGATTGTCCAGCGCCGCTTCCAGATCGTGGTTGCGACGGCGCAGCTGACGGATCAGCAATTGCTCGTTGTTGACCACGCGCACGATCGAGCGACGCAGGAAATGCGCCACCATCGACGGGTCGTGGTCCACGAGCCGTTCGAAATCGGCATGTGCCAGTTCGATCAGGCGGCTGTCCATCGAGGCGCTGGCACCGGCGCTGCGCGCGTGGTCGCCGATCAGCAAGCCGAGCTCGCCGAAGAATTCGCCAGGCCCCAGATGCTTGAGCATCAGGTCTTCGCCGAAATCCAGATCGATCTGGCCGCTGATCACGATGAACATCTGCGTGCCCACCGCACCGCGCTCGAACAAGGCCTGGCCTGCCGCGATATCGCGGGTACGGCCAAAGCGGGCGAAGAACGCCAACTCGTCGGCTGTCATTGACGCATGCAGCCCGTCGGACAGCGTCTTGGCAACGCTTCCCGTCGGTTCGACCGCGCCTGCGGTTTTATGGCAAGTCATCCCTCATCCTCAGGCCGGCCTGCAACGTTAGCCCGTGGGCAAATCCTACCGTAGCCGCCTGTTCAGCACCACATCACAGTTGTTCTCACCAAGAAAGAGACAAGATGACGGGTATTGGACGCAAAAAGGGGCTCGGTTTCCCGAGCCCCTTCCCCCTTCCGGGGTGGCGACATGCGGCGGCCTGCTGCAGGCTAGGCCGCCTTCTCGCCATGGAACTGCTCTTCTTCGGTGGAGCCGCGCAACGCGGTGGTGGACGACTGGCCCTGCTGGATCGCCTGGGTCACTGCATCGAAGTAGCCGGTGCCGACTTCGCGCTGGTGCTTGACTGCGGTAAAGCCCATCTCGGCCGCTTCGAATTCGGCCTGTTGCAGTTCGACGAAAGCACTCATCTGGCGGCGCGCATAGCCATGTGCCAACTGGAACATGCTGTGGTTCAACGCATGGAAGCCGGCCAGGGTGATGAACTGGAACTTGTAGCCGTAGCTGGCCAGCTCGGTCTGGAACCTGGCGATGGTGGCGTCATCCAGGTTCTTCTTCCAGTTGAAGCTCGGCGAGCAGTTGTAGGCCAGCAGTTTGCCGGGGAACCTGGCGTGGATGGCCTGCGCGAAGGCGCGCGCGAATTCCAGGTCCGGCTTGCCGGTCTCGCACCAGATCAGGTCGGCGTAGGGTGCATACGCCAGGCCCCGGCTGATGGCCTGCTCCAATCCGTTGCGGGTCTTGAAGAACCCTTCGACGGTGCGCTCGCCGGTAGTGAACGCGCGATCGTTGGCGTCCACGTCGCTGGTGATCAGGTCGGCCGCTTCGGCATCGGTGCGTGCGATCAGCACGGTCGGCACGCCCAGCACGTCGGCTGCCAGGCGCGCGGCGTTCAACTTCTCGATCGCCTCGCAGGTGGGTACCAGCACCTTGCCGCCCATGTGCCCGCACTTCTTGACCGAGGCCAGCTGATCTTCGAAATGCACGCCGGCCGCACCGGCTTCGATCATCGCCTTCATCAGTTCGAAGGCGTTGAGCACGCCACCGAAACCGGCTTCGGCGTCGGCCACGATGGGCTGCAGGAAGTCGATGGTGTCCTTGCCTTCGGCATGGTGCAGCTGATCGGCGCGCAGCAAGGTGTTGTTGATGCGCTTGACCACCGCCGGCACCGAGTCGGCCGGGTACAGCGATTGGTCCGGATACATCTGCCCGGCCAGATTGGCATCGGCCGCCACCTGCCAGCCGGACAGGTAGATCGCCTTCAGGCCGGCCTTGACCTGCTGCATGGCCTGGTTGCCGGTCAACGCGCCCAGCGCGTTGACGAACGGCGTGGCATGCAACGAGGTCCACAGCTTGTCGGCGCCCAGCCGCGCCAGCGAGTGCTCCACATGCACGGTGCCGCGCAGGCGCACTACGTCGGCGGCGGTGTAATTGCGGGTGATGCCGGCCCAGCGCGGGTTGCTGGCCCAGTCCTGCTGCAGGTGGTCGGCGCTTTGCAGTGCAGTGCTCATCTTGCGTTCTCCTGAAGAGGTACGACGGATGCAACGGGGGAAGGAACGGTGTGCATGACGATGCACGCGGCATGGCGAGGCCTTCCGCTGCGCAGGCACGCGCAACGGGCGGTGTGGAACGTTGCGGTGAGCGCTGCAGCGCCAGGGCCGCTGCAGCGCGGCGATCAGTCGATCAGGCGGTAGGCCGGAACGGTGAGGAAATCGGCCAGCTCGTCGGCGCGGCTGAGTTCTTCCAGCAGCGCGATCGCCTCATCGATGCGCGCGGCGCCGGGCAGCGTGCCGGCAGTGCCCAGCCGGGCCGGCAACGCGCGCAGGCTGGCCTGCAACAGCTGTCTGTCGATGGCGGTACCGTCGTCCAGATGCTGGCCGTGATGCAGCCATTGCCATAGTTGCGCGCGGCTGATTTCGGCGGTGGCGGCGTCTTCCATGAGGTTATGGATCGGCACGCAGCCGTTGCCATCCAGCCACGCGGCCAGATACCGCACGCAGACGTCGACATTGCCTTCGAAACCAGCGCGGGTGATGGTGCCGGGGGACGGGGCGATCAGCATGTCGCGCGTCACCTGCACATCGTTGCGCAGCACGTGTTGCTGGTGCGCGGTGGGCATGTGTTCGTCGAACAGCTTCATCGCCACCGGAATCAGCGCCGGATGCGCCACCCAGGTGCCGTCGTGACCGGCGCTGACTTCGCGCAGCTTGTCGGCACGCACGCGGGCCATGGCCTGTTCGTTGGCGGCTTCGTCGTGGTTGATCGGAATCTGCGCAGCCATGCCGCCCATCGCATGCGCACCGCGGCGATGGCAGGTCTTGATCAGCAGCTCCGAATAGGCCTTCAGGAATGGCTGGGTCATGGTGACCTGGCCGCGCTCGGGCAGCACGCGGTCGCGGTGCGACCGGAAGGTCTTCAGATACGAAAAGATGTAGTCCCAGCGCCCGCAATTGAGCCCGACGATGCGCTCGCGCAGCGCGTGCAGGATCTCGTCCATCTCGAACACCGCCGGCAGCGTTTCGATCAGCACGGTCACCCTGATCTGCCCGTGCGGCAGGCCGAGCATCGCTTCGATATGCGCCAGCGCGGTCTCCCACAGCGCGGCTTCTTCCATGCTCTGCAACTTGGGCAGATACAGATACGGGCCACGGTCCTTGGCCAGCAGGGTGCGGGCGTTGTGGAAGGCGAACAGCGCCGCGTCGAACAGGCCGCCGGCCAGCGGCTGGCCGTCGATGTGGACGTGCTTCTCGTCCAGGTGCCAGCCGCGCGGGCGCACGATCAGCACCGCACGCTCGGCTTCCGGGCGCAGCGCGTAGTGCTTGCCGTTGGGGGCGTCGAAGCGCAGATCGCCGCGCACCGCTGCCGCCAGGGTGCGCTGGCCGGCCAGCAGGTTGCGCCAGGTGGGTGCGGTGGAATCCTCGAAGTCGGCCATGAACACCTTGGCGCCGGAGTTCAACGCGTTGATGACCATCTTCGGATCGGTCGGGCCGGTGATCTCCACGCGACGGTCATGCAGCGCTGCCGGCAGCGGGGCCACGCGCCAGTCGCCGGCGCGGATGGCGCGGGTGTCGTCGCGGAAGTCCGGCAGCTGGCCGGCATCGAACGCGGCCTGGCGCGCGCGCCGCTGTGCCAGGCGCTGCTGCCGGCCCGGTTCGATGGCGCGGTGCAATGACACCAGCAGGGCCAACGCGGCCGGCGGCAGGAGTTCGGCCTGCCCGGCGACCTGGGTGGTCAATGACAGGCCGGGCGTGGCCCGGTCGGTGGAGCGTGGGGCGAAAGCGGTGGCAGACATGTGGGAGATCCGTGTGCGTCCGGGCATTCACCGTGCGCCGGCAAACAGTATTTGACAAAGCAGTTTTATCAATGCTGTAAATAAGCTCAACTTATACTTTGCGCATTGTCAGCTGCCCTATGGCGCCAACTCCGCGTTTTTCCTACAAATCCGACCGGCTCAAGCCCCTGCGTGCCTTCTGTCAGACCGTACGCCTGGGATCTGTCTCACGGGCGGCTGAGGCGCTTTACGTCAGTCAGCCGGCGGTGACGCTGCAGTTGCAGGCGCTGGAACGCGATCTGGGTGTGCCGTTGTTCGAGCGCTCCGGGCGACGCCTGGCGCCCAGTCGCGAGGGCCAGCTGCTGTACGACATGGCGCTGCCGCTGGTGGAAAGCCTGGACGGGCTGGAAGCCAGCTTTCGCGAAAAGGTGCGCGGGCTGGATGCCGGCGAACTCACCATTGCCGCCAACAGCTCCACCATCCTGTACCTGCTGCCGCGCATCGTGGAGAACTTCCGCGCGCGCCACCCGGATGTGCGGTTGACCCTGCACAACGCCATCAGCGCCGATGGGACCGACCTGTTGCGCGAGGATGCGGTGGACCTGGCGGTCGGCTCGATGCTGGATGTGCCGGCCGACCTGTCCTACGCGCCGGTGTATCGCTTCGAGCAATTGCTGATCACCCCGCCCGATCATCCGTTGGCGCGCAAGGCCAGCGTGACGCTACAGGAACTCTCGCCGTATCCGCTGATCCTGCCGCCGCGCCGGCAGGTCACCTATCGCCTGGTCGACCTGATCTTCCAGCAGGCCCGCGTGCCGTACACCGTGGCGCTGGAGGTGGGCGGCTGGGAGGTGATCAAGCAATATGTGGCGATGGGCATGGGCATTTCCATCGTCACCGCGATCTGCGTGACCGATGCCGATCGCGACCGGCTTGCCACGCGCTCGCTGAAGGATTTTTTCCCCACCCGCAGCTATGGCGTGGTGGTGCGCAAGGGCAAGTACCTGTCGCCGCAGGCGCGCGCCTTCATCGAACTGATCCAGCCGGATCTGTTTACGCCGCGCGGCTACGACGAAGGCGGCGATTCGGAGCGCTGAGGGGAGGGCGCCGCGGTGGCGCGACCACCGCAGCACAGCTCGGCACGCCTCGTCCTCCAGGTGCATCGACACGTTTTGCCGCAGACTGCCGCCATGCCCCCGCACACCCAATCCCGCTACACGCAACTGCCGCCGCCGCCCGAGTTGCGCACCCAGCTGCGTTGCAGCTGGCGCTATCGGCAAGGCGCGGCCAGTGCGCCGGTGCGGGTGTTGCCCGACGGCTGTGTCGACCTGATCTGGGATGGCGCTTCGTTGTTCGTCGCCGGCCCCGACCAAGCCGCGACCATGGCCTGTGTGGACGCCAGCAACGTGCTCACCGGCGTGCGATTGACGGCAGGCGCGGCCGCCGGTGTGCTCGGTCTTCCACTGCACCACATCGCCGACCAGCGCGTGGCACTGGATGCGCTGTGGGGGCGCGGTGCGGGCGACTGGCAACAGAAGCTGTGCGATGGCGCCGACGTGGTGCAGACGTTGCACGCGCTGTGTCGGCAGCGCGCAGCACCAGTGGACCGGCAGATGGCGTTCACCTTCGCCCAGCTGGCCGGAGCAGCGCCGCCGCGCCTGCCTGCGTTGTGCACAAGCCTGGAAATCAGCGAGCGTCAGCTGCGGCGGCGCTGCCATGCCGCGTTCGGCTATGGCCCCAAGACGCTGGAGCGGATCTTGCGGCTGCAGCGTTTCCTGCGGCTGGCAGGCAGCCAGCCCACGCTGACCGCCGCTGCGCTGGAGGCCGGGTATGGCGATGCGCCGCATCTGGTGCACGATGCGCGGCAGCTGGCCGGTTTGAGTCCGCGCGAGCTGGTGCAGCAGCACGTGCAGTGATGGCCGTTTTCGCCAAGCCGCCAGGTCGCTGCGCAGGGCACGCTGTGCAGCCACCGACCGCCAGGACATCGCCATGCAACACAGTGCACAGCATCACCGTATCGACTATCTGGAATTTGCCGTGACCTCCATCGCCACCGCCAAGGCGTTCTACGCTGCGGCGTTGGACTGGACGTTCCAGGACTATGGCCCGGACTATTGCGAGTTCCGCGACGGCCGCCTGAGCGGCGGCTTCTTCCATGGCGCCCCGCAACCAGGTGGCGCCCTGGTGGTGCTGGCCTCGGACGATCTGGCGGCCTCCCAGGCACGCATCGAAGCCGCTGGCGGCATCATCACCCGCCCGGTGTTCGCATTCCCGGGCGGGCGGCGTTTCCACTTCACCGACCCGCACGGGTACGTGCTGGCGGTGTGGACGCAGGATGCTGCCGGCGCGTGAGCCGCGCCTGCGTGCACGCAGCGTGCTCAAGCGCCATGTTGATGTTGGACAATGCCTGCCGGTGCGCACAGATGCACTGCAACGGCAGGCAGAACATCGCACGTCAGCCAGCGGCGCATGGACGGCACGAACAGCGCGCAGGGTGAGAACGGCACGGCCGCCTCCGGGCACAGGACCACGCCCGCCTGCGCACGCGCCGCCGTGTTGCAAGCGGAGCTTACGTGCGCCAGTACAGCGCCAGAAACATCGCCAGCGCCGACTCGGCCACCTGCGCCTGTTGCGCGGCCGACAACGGCGGCTGGCCGAAGGCCAGCTGCGGCCAGAACGCAAAGCCCTTGATCAGCGACTGCAGCTGTTGCGAGGCGAACTCCGGGTCCACCGGCGCCAGGCGGCCATCGGTCAGTGCCGCGCGCAGCCAGGTGGTGATGGGTTGGCGACCAGGTACTGGCTGAGGCATGCCGATTGGCTGTCCTCACGTTTTGATGGCGTACCACGCCCGCACCCGACATCGGCCCACACCGACGGGGGATTCGGATGCAGCGACGTCAATTCTGTTATCCGGCAAAGGTGGTCCCGGCAGTTTGGTGAAATCCACGCGCAATGCAACCCGCTGTTTGGAGCATCATCTCTGAAATGTTTGCGCCGCGTGGCCAAACCCAGTGTCCCCGTGGCGTCGTGGCGACCACTCCGCCCCCTGAACAATGCAGCCAGCTCCAGGCTGGTTGACGATTGCATCCCTAGCCACCGGCCATCGGCCATTGATCGATGCCGCCACTGCATCAAGCGCCAGGAGAAATCTGATGAAACCTGCTGCATCCGCCAATCCGTTCAATAGCCCCGTGTCAGCGTCAACTCTAGGCACTCATGAGGTTGAGGAAGAAGCATCCCCGCAGGCATCGCCCCGCCATTCGTCTGCCCAGCCCGAGGGTGCATTGAGCATGCTCTCGCGCCGTCCGAGCAAGCGCGGCAATGAGACCGCAGACGCCGCTGCGCCTGCATCCCAGACGGCCAGCGACGCAACCTTGGTTGATCTGCAGGTTTCCCAGCCTGCAACGTTATCAAACCCCGCCACAACGTCGTTGGTGCGACTCAAAGAGCAACTGGCTGCCGACAGCCTGCGCCCGGTCGAGCCGCAGCTGGCCGCCGAACTCATCAACAAGATGAGGCCGATGAAATTGCCGGACGCCACTGGCCCGCAGGAACGCGCAGCAACACATGCGGATCTGTTGGGCCGCATCCGCGAGACGGATGCGATGGCGTGGTACAGAGCGCAGGGATTGAGCGAAAACGAGGTTTCCAACTTGCGGCGCACCGCGTTGCTGTCGGGCATGCCCAACCCCACCGGCAGCTTCCTCAACAATGCAATGCAGTACATCGTCTCGCCCTGGATCAACCACGCAACCCGTCAGCCGTGGGCGGGCGCGGGGTTCGGCTTTGCGACAGCAGCGATCGCCGCGCCCATGAATGCGGCACAGCAGTCGGCGGTGGTCAGCCTGTGCGAATCCATCCGCGAGCACGGCGGACACGTCATCGTGCCGGACAAGGAGCAGATCAACGATAAGCATTGGCTACCGGAGCTTGCGAAGGCACTGGAAAGCCACATCGAAGAATTCAGCGGGGGCTGCGACAGGTTTCGCGCACTCAAGGACGCCGCAGACCAGGACCCCGCGGCGCAGCCGAATGCCGACTTCGTTGCCGCGGCTCATCACTTGCTGCAAGCCGAAGCACGCCTGCATCAGGCCCAGCATCACTTTGTCATGACCCAGGGCGCGCACGATCGGCAATGGATGGGCAATCGCTGGCAAGCGGTCCCGCGCATTCTGCGTTCGCCAGTGGCGGGCACGCTGGGCCTGCTCAGCAAGACCGGCGCAATGCGGGCGTTGTCGCCGACCGCGCAGACCGTCGGCGCCCTGCTGATGACTGCCGTGCAGCACGTGGCTGCCGGCTTCGACGAACAGGCAAAACAGGATTACAACAACAAGCTCAATCTGCTGTACGCCGATGTATTGACCGACACGGGCAAGGCGAAACTTGCACGTGGCGAGCCAGTGGCGGCAGAGGAGATCGAACAGGGCAAATTGCGCAAACTGATTCAATCGCCTACGCAGGCGCTGGTGAAACGCGTCACCAGCGGACTGGTGTCAATGGAAAAGGCACTCAAGGCGGAACTCGCCGCGTCGCGCTCGCCGCAGGCGACGACAGGCGCCGACGACCTGGATCTGGAAGCGGGCCACGGCGCCGGCCCGGCGAAGGCGCTGAAATTGCTGAGCCAGGACCTGCAAGCCTTGCGCGGGGGCAGGCTGGACGAACTCGATCCGGATGGCGTCGCAGCAACGCTACTGCTCGGCGCCGAGAAGTCTGTGGTCTCGGACCAACTGATCGGCGATATCGTCAAGAAGTACACTTCGCGCGAGTTCTCGGCACAGACCGCCCAACGCATCGGCCAGATGTTTCATCTAGGCGTACTGGGCAGCGCGGCGTCCTCGGTGATCGGCAAGGCCAGTTCCGCAGCGCAGGGCGGAACGCGCAACGTGCCGATCCCGCAGACATTGGCAATTTCCGCCCTGTCAGGAGGCATGGCTGCGGTCGGCGCGCTGAATCAGCACATCGCCATCACCGTCAAGAACAACCGCCGCGAGGGCGAGACAGACATCGGATTGAAGCAGCAAGTATTGCGCGGCGTAATGGGGGGCGCCAACGAAGCGCTGTCCCAACGGCGGGCAACCAAGGCGAGTCGAAAGATCAATGCGCTGGTGCAACGCAGCGATGTGGAAGAGCTGTTGAGTCTGGCCAAAGCGCTCACCCAGCGATCCGGGGCCACGTCACCTGCGACGCATGCGTCGCCCTCGCTGCCCCTGCCAGAAGCGGTGGAACAGCTGCGTCCAGGCGTGGCGTCCGCATCGCAGTCGCACGAGGTCATCGTGCAGATCGGGGAGGATTGGGCACCGCCGCCGGCGTAATCCGACACCCGCTGCGACGCTGCGAGACATCAAAACGATGCGAGCAAACGGGATGGCGCAATGCCATCCCGTCTGGATCATCGCCGGCATTCGCGTGCGTCGTGCACGCGGGTGCCTCACTCGGTCAACCCACGGTTTTCCAGCAGCGCCTTGACGCTGGGATCCTTGCCGCGGAAATCGCGGTACAGCGTGGCCAGGTCGACCGTGTTGCCGCGCGAGAGGATCTTGGCGCGGAAGGTGTCGCCGTTCTTGCGGGTCAGGCCACCGTTTTCCTTGAACCATTCGAACGCATCGTCGTCGAGCACTTCCGACCAGAAGTACGCGTAGTAACCGGCCGAGTAACCGCCGCCCCAGATGTGGTCGAAATAGGTGCTGCGGTAACGCGGCGGCACTTCGGCCAGGTCCACCTTGAAGCGCTTCAGTGCATCGGCTTCGAACTTGCTCACGTCCTGCAGCGGCGCGTCGGCCGGCTGGGTGTGCCAGGCCAGGTCCAGCAGCGCCGCCGACAGGTATTCGGTGGTGGCGTAGCCGCTGTTGAAGGTCTTGGCCTTCTTGATCTTTTCCACCAGCTCGGCCGGCATCGCCGCGCCGGTCTGGTAGTGCTTGGCGTAGTTGGCGAAGACCTTGGGGTCGGACGCCCAATGCTCGTTGAACTGCGAGGGGAACTCGACGAAGTCGCGCGAGGTGCTGGTGCCGGAGATCGAGGGGTACTTCACCTTGGAGAACATGCCATGCAGCGCGTGGCCGAACTCGTGGAACAGCGTGGTGACGTCATCGAAGCTCAGCAACGCGGGCTGGCCTGCGGCCGGCTTGGTGAAGTTGCACACGTTGTAGACCACCGGCTTGGCGCCGGTGAGGCCGTCCTGCTCGACGAACACGTCCATCCAGGCGCCGCCGGACTTGCTGTCGCGCTTGAAATAATCGGTGTAGAACAGCGCCATCGAGGTGCCGTCGGCATCGAACACCTCATACACCTTCATATCGGCGTGATAGGTCGGGATGTCGGTGCGCTGCTTGAAGGTGATGCCGTACAGCTGCGTGGCGGCGTAGAAGACGCCGTTGTGCAGCACGTTGTCCAGCTCGAAGTACGGCTTGATCTGCGCCTCGTCCAGGTCGTACTTGGCCTTGCGCACCTGCTCGGCGTAGAAGTCCCAATCGGAGGCGGCGAGTTTGAAGCCACCGTTCTGCGCATCGATGACCTTCTGCATTTCGGCCACTTCGCGGCGTGCCTTGGCGGTGGCAGCAGGCACGGTGTCGGTCAGCAGCTTGAGCGCGGCGGCCGGCGTCTTGGCCATCTGGTCGCCCAGGCTGTAGGCGGCGTAGTTGTCGAAGCCGAGCAACTTGGCCTTCTGCGCGCGCAGCTGCGCCAGGCGCTGGATGATCTGGCGGGTATCGTTGGCATCGCCCTTCTCCGCGCGCGTTTCAGAGGCCTTCAACACCTCCGCGCGCAGCGCGCGATTCTTCAGCGAGGCCAGCACCGGCTGCTGGGTGGTGTTCTGCAAGCTGAGCAGATACTTGCCATCCAGCTTGCGGGCCTTGGCCGCATCGGCGGCGGTGGCGATATCGCCTTCGCTCAGGCCATCGAGCCTGGCGGTGTCGTCCATCACCACCGCACCGGCGGCCGAGGCAGCGACCAGACGCGTATGGAACTGCGTGGAGAGCGTGGTTTCTTCGATATTGAGCTTACGCAGGCTGGCCTTGTCGGTATCGGACAGCTGCGCACCGGCACGCACCAGGTCTTCGTAATCGCGTTCGAGCAGACGCTTCTGCTCGGGATCCAGATTCAGCGTATCGCGCTGGTCGTAGAGGGTTTTGACGCGCGCAAACAACTTGGGATCGAGATTGATCTCGTCCTGATGCGCAGCCAGCTTGGGCGCGATCTCTTCCTGGATCTTCTGGCGTGCGTCGCTGGTATCGGCCTGCACCAACCCGAAGAAGATGCGCGACACGCGCGTGAGCGTTTCGCCACCGCGCTCCATCGCCTCGATGGTGTTGTCGAAGGTGGGCGGCTCACTGTTGTCGGCAATCTTGCGGATATCGGCCAGATGCAGGCGCATGCCTTCTTCAAACGCCGGCAGGTAATCGGCGTCCTTGATCTTGTCGAACGGCGGCGCCTGGAACGGCAACGTGCTGGCGGTCAGCAGCGGGTTCGATGCAGCATCTGCGGCCGGGACGGCAGCGGTTTTCTTGGGCACGGTGGTGGACTCCTGGCCGGACGACTCTTTTCCAGAACAAGCGGCCAGTGCCAGGGTGATGGCGGCGGCCAGAACGACGGTACGCGACATGGCGGGTGATTCCTGAGTGGGTAATGCAGCCGGTCACGCTAGCGGGTTTCGCGACCGCTGGCATGTGCCGTTGGATTGGCCGGACGAAACGCGGTTGGGGATGCCGGCGCTACAGCGTCTCGTCCTTGAAAATCGCCACATGCGGGGTGCCGTCGGCGCCGATCCAGCCGCGGTACATGCCCTCGGTAGTGAACGGAAACGCGGCATTGCCCTGTGCATCCAGCGCAATGGCGCCACCGTCGCCGCCGGCGTTGGGAATCTGCTGGTCGATCACCGTCTCTGCCGCCTGTTGCAGCGATTGCCCGGCGTATTTCATGCGCGCACAGATGTCGTAGGCAGCCACCGCGCGGATGTAGAACTCGCCCCAACCGGTGCCGGAGACGGCGCACTGCGCATTGGCATAGGTGCCGGCGCCGATGATGGGCGCATCGCCCACGCGGCCGTAGCGCTTGTTGGTCATGCCGCCAGTGGAGGTGCCAGCGGCCAGATGGCCGTCGCGGTCCAGCGCCAGCGCGCCGACGGTGCCGAAATGCCTGGCGGTTTCCAGGTCCAGCGCCGCCTGCGCCTGCCGATCGCCGGACTCGGCCTTGAGTGCTTTTTGCAGCTGCTGCCAGCGTTTGTCGGTGCGGAAATAGCTCGGGTCGACCAGGGTGATGCCCTGCTCGCGCGCGAACTGTTCGGCGCCGTCGCCGACCAGCATCACGTGCTTGGAGCGGTCCATGACGCGGCGTGCCAGCTGGATCGGGTTCTTGACCGTGTGCACGCCGGCAATCGCCCCGGCCTTGCCGCTGGCGCCATCCATGATGGCCGCGTCCAGCTCGTTCCTGCCGTCGTGAGTGAATACCGCGCCGCGCCCGGCGTTGAACTGCGGCGCGTCCTCCAGCACGGTGATGGTGACCGCCACCGCCTCTACCGCGCTGCCGCCGCGGTTCAACACCGCATGCCCGGCGCGCAGCGCGCGTTGCATCGCTTCACGGGCCTGGGCTTGTTCGTCGGGCGAGAGGCTGGATGTCTCCACGCCGGCGCCGCCGTGGATGACCAGCATCGGCGTGGCTGCCAGCGCCGGGCCGGCGCACAGCAGCAAGGACAGGCACAACGTGCGGGCAGACTTGGCGATCATGGGGTTTCTCGATGGAGTGAACGTTTCGACGACAGACGCAGCGCACTCACCACATACCGCCAGCGATCCGTCAGCCGCGTGCCACCGGCCTCACAACGTATCGCGATGCTTGCCGCGCCACGGCCGGTACCAGGTGCGGATGGCGGCGATGTCGGCAGCCATGTCGGTTCCGGTCCAGAACGGCTCGCCGATGCCCACCGTCTTGCTGGGGTAATCGAAGTACACCGGCAGGATCGGCACCTTGGCATCGGAGGCGATCTTCCAGAAGCCGGCCTTCCACTGCTCCACCCGCTTGCGCGTGCCTTCCGGGGTGATCACGTACCACATCTGCTCGGAATTGCGGATCAGCCGCACCGCCTGGCCGATGGTGCCCTGTGGCGAGCTGCGATCCAGCGGGATGCCGCCGAGCTTGCGCAGCAGCGGGCCCAGCGGCCACCAGAACAGCTGCGCCTTGCCCAGCACACGCACGTCGAAGCCCAGCGCGAACTTGGCCGCAAAGCCCAGGAAGCCGTCCCAGTTGGACGAATGCGGCGCCACGATCATCACCAGCTTGGGCTCATTGGGCAGCCGCCCGAGCAGGCGCCAGCCGGTCAGGCGCAGGGCGGTGCGGCCCAGCCAGCGGATGAAGCGGCCATGCGCGCGCGGCATTCGGGGCGGGGACGGCTGCAGCAGGATGTTGGCCTGTGTTACCGGTGGCAACGACGGGGCGGGTTGACTCACGCTTACTCCCAGTGGGACGCAGAGCGTCCACGCTTGATATGGCTGCGCTCACGCTTGGCATCCAGCCGCCGCAGCTTGGCACCATGACTCGGTTTGGTGGCGACCCGGCGCTTGGGCACCGACAGGCACGCACTGATGATCTCGGCCAGCCGCTCGCGCGCATCCTCGCGGTTGCGGTCCTGGGTACGGAAGCGCTGCGCGTCGATCACCAGCACGCCCTCGGCGGTCATGCGGCGGTCGCGCCGCGACAGCAGCCGGGCCCGCAACGGCTCGGGCAGCGACGGCGAGCCGGCCACGTCGAAACGCAGCTCCACTGCGGTGGACACCTTGTTGACGTTCTGCCCACCGGCGCCGCTGGCACGCACGAAGCGTTCGACGAGTTCGCTGGGCGGAATCGTCAGGCTGGGGATGATCTGGATCGGGTCGCTGGCCATACGCGCCGATTGTATCGGCAGCGGCACGCATGCGCGCGAACGCCGGCCTCCCGTATGCTGCGGCCGGTTCCCCATTGCAGGATGCTCCGATGACACTTTCTTCTTCGCTCGCTGCCGCACGCGGCCTTGCCCGCCGGTTGTTGCTGTCGGCCCTGCTGGCCGTGGCGGCCCCGGCCGCGCTGGCGCAGGCGCAGGCGCCCAGCGATGCCGACGTCAACCGCCTGCTGGCGGCCTCGCGCGCGCAGACCATGCTGGACACCATGCTGCCGCAGATCGAAGCGATGCAGCAGCAGCAGTTCGCCCAGCTCACTGCACAGCGCCCACTCGACGCCGCCCAGCAGGCGCAGCTGCAACGCATCCAGGAACGCACCCGCCAGACCGTGCGCAAGGCGCTGTCGTGGTCGGAGCTGCGCCCCATGTATGTGGACATCTACAAGCGCTCGTTCTCGCGCGAGGACGTGCTGGCCATGGCCGAGTTCTACGAGAGTTCGGCCGGCCAGAGCCTGCTGGACAAGACCCCCGCCCTGACCCAGAACCTGATGGGCGCCATCCAGCAGAAGATGCTGCCGCTGTTTGCCGACCTGCAGAAGGATCTGGAGAAGATCGTCAATACGCCGGCCCCGGCGCAGAAGCCCTGAGGGGCGGGAATCGGGAATCGGGAATCGTTGGAGCATGGCTTGCTGGTGCTTAGCTCAGTTGAGAGTGACGGGCGCTTTATAAAGCCCCTCTCCCTGCGGGGCGAGAAGGCACAGCTTGCGCGCCACTGGCGCGCGTGCCTTGGAGCGCTCGCGCCGCAAGCGCGGGCCGGGGCGGGGAGCGGGGTTGGGGTGAGGGTACGTGGCGAAGCCCTTGTGACTTTCCACCGCGGCAGGCTTCGCACGTACCCTCCTCCGCCCCTTCGGGGCACCTTCTCCTCCATAAAGGAGGACAATGTCCCAAAGGGAGAAGGATGCAACGGCTCATGCGCCTGGCATGCAGTGCGGCAGGGCTGGCGTACCAGCCACACTCCGCGCTTGAAGCGGCACGCTTGCGCGGCTGACGCACAGGCGGAACTGGGTACCGGTGCTGCGCCTGGAGCGTGGAGCGTTTGCGCGCGCAGCGCCCACCGGCCTCCGGGTCACGGCGTGCCAGCGCTATGCCTGTGCCGTCGCCTGCAACTGCGGCATGTCCCAGCCGAACAACGCGCAGGCCTTGGCGAATTCCACATCCAGCGGTGCGGTGACGCTGATGCGCCTGCCGTCGGCCGGATGGGGAAATTCCAGGCGTTCGGCATGCAGCAGCATGCGGTGGATGCCGAGCATGCGGAAGCTGCGGTTGTGGCGGCCGTCACCGTGGCTGGTGTCGCCGATCATGTGATGCGACAGGTGCTTCATGTGACGGCGGATCTGCCGGAAGCGGCCGGTCTGCGGCTGGCAGCGCAGCAACGCATAGCGCGAGGTGGCAAAGCCGGTGGACGGAATTTCCAGCTCGCCGGTGGCCAGGCGCTGGAAGTGCGTCACTGCCGGCTTTTTCACCGGTTTGCCGGGGCCGCCGTCCAGGTCGTGGTCGACGACGAACTGCTCCTCGGCCGGCCAGCCGCGGCACACCGTCAGGTAGTGCTTGTCCACCTCGCCGGCCATCAGCGCCTTGCCCAGCGCGCTGGCGCTGTCGCGGTCGAAGGCCAGCAGCAGGCAGCCGCTGGTGGCGCGGTCGAGCCGGTGCATCAGGAAGATCGGCCGGCCCAGCTGTTCGCGCAGGCGGTCGGCCAGGAAGTCGTATTCCCCGCGCGCCAGCTTGCTGTCGTGGACCATCAGGCCCGCGGGTTTGTCGACGACGGCCAGGACGTGGTCCTGGTAGAGAATCTGCAGAGGCTTGGGGGATGTGCTCACCTGCGGATTATCCGCATCGCTGACACCGCGTGCCACTGCGTCAGCAGACTGCCCCGCGCTGGCCCATGCCGCTATCTGGCAGCGCACTGGCGCCGCCCACTCCATGGGCGTGCGCGGCGCAGGCAGCGCGCCGTCTAGCGACGCAGCCAGGCCACCAGCAGCGCGGCGGTGCCGGCGCCGCCGCTGATCCAGCTCCATACCGGCACGGTGCCCAGATACCAGCCGTCCGGATGCAGGCCGTACAGCACTGCGGCGACCACCAGCAGCCCGCTGCCGGTGATGGCGGTGACCACGCGGGTCTGCAGCTTGCTCAGGCTCAGTTCCAGCGCACGCAGCTCGGTAGAGCGGATCTCCAACTGATGGCGGCCTTCCACCTGCTGCTGCAACCAGCTGTGCACCAGGCGCGGCATGTCCGGCGCATGGGTCATGATTTCCGGCAGTCGCTTGCCCAGCTCGCGCAACGCACGGCGCGGGCTGTAACGCTCGCGCAGGATGCGTTCGAGCACCGGTCGCGCCACCGCCCAGATGTCCAGCTTGGGGTCGAGCTGACGGCCCACGCCTTCGATGTTGAGCAAGGTCTTCTGCAGCAGGATCAGCTGTGGCTGCAGCGTCAACTCATAGCGCTGGGCCACGCGGAACAGTTTGATCAACACCTGCGCCAGCGAAATTTCCGACAGCGGCCGGGTGAAATACGGCTCGCATACCGAGCGCGCGGCCGCTTCCAGTTCGTCGATGCGCACGTTCAAGGGCATCCAGCCCGCCTCCACGTGCAACTCGGCCATGCGGCGGTAATCCTTGTGGAAGATCGCCATGAAGTTCTCGGCCAGGTAGTACTGATCTTCCTGCGAGAGCTGGCCCATGATGCCGAAATCCAGCGCGATGAAGCGCGGATTGAGGCGGCGCTCCGGGTCCGAATCGACCCAGATGTTGCCGGCGTGCGCATCAGCATGGAAGAAGTTGTCGCGGAACACCTGGGTGTAGAACACGCGCACGCCCTTGGCGGCGAGCGCCTTGCGGTCGATGCCGGCGGCGTCGAGCTTGGCGATGTCGTCGGAGGGAATGCCGTACACGCGCTCCAGCGTGAGCGCACGCTCGGCGGTGTGCGACCAGATTACTTCCGGCACGTACAGATCGTCCGAGCCTTCCCAGAACCGGCGCAGCACGCTGGCGTTGGCGCCTTCGCGCTGCAGGTCCAGTTCGGCGGCCAGGGTGCCTTCGATCTCGGCCACCACTTCGCGTGGGCGAATCTTCTCGGCGCGCGGATGGGTGCGTTCGACCAGCGTGGCCAGCGAGTGCAGCAGCGCGATATCGGCATCGATCTGGCGCTCAATGTCCGGGCGCAACACCTTGACAACCACTTCGCGGCGTACGCCGTTGGCGTCGGGCGGCAACGTGGCCGCATGCACTTGCGCGATCGATGCCGAGGCCAGCGGCACGGTGTCGAAGGAGGCGAACGCCACGCTCACCGGCAGCCCGAGCGCGCCTTCCACGATCAGGCGGGCGGCCTCGCCGTCGAACGGCTTGACCCTGTCCTGCAGCAAGGTGAGTTCTTCGGCCACGTCGGCCGGGATCAGGTCGCGCCGGGTCGACAGGATCTGCCCGAACTTGACGAAGATCGGGCCCAGTTCCTGCAGCGCCAGGCGCAGCCGCGCGCCACGCGATTGCGCGGCGATTTCGGCGCTGGCACGCGGTACGAATGGCTTGGCCAAGCGCAACCAGCGCTCGGCCGGGGTGCCTTCGAGCAAGGCATCCAACCGGTAGCGCAGGATCACCCGGCCGATGCGGCTGGCCCGCAGGATCGCCTTCATGCCGCGCCTCCGCTCGCGCGCAGGCGGCTCACGCGTGCGGCCAGCCGCTCCACATCGTCGCGCAGCTCGTCCACGTCGTCGTGGAAGGCTTCGAGCTCGGCACGTGGCACCACATCGCGCGATTCTTCGGTGACGAATTCGGCCGCGCTCTGCGCCAGATCCGATGCGCTACGACGCGCCTGCTGCAGCGCCGTGCGGACCGCACCGGCGATCTGCACGCCCAGGATCTGCCCGAACACCGCCACGAACGGCAGCTGCCAATCCGGATCGAAGCGGCCGGCCAGCTGCTGCAGCTGGCGCGCCAGTTCGGCGTCGCCGGACACCCTGAGCCGCCCCGCCGGCGCACCGCTGCGGCGCGCATTGGCCAGGAACGGCAATTGCCCGAGCAGACCGGCCAGGCTACTACGCACCGCCAGATCCGGTTCCTGCGCCGGGTCCACCGGCCCCACCAGCAGCCGGCGTTCGTGCACGCGGATCTGCAGGGCCAGGGCCGGCGCGTCCAGGGTCAGCGCGATGCGCTGGCCTTCCAGCGGCAGCAGGGCGTCGCGGGTGTCCGGGTCCAGCGCCAGCGCGCGGTTGAGCGCGGCCTGCAGGGCCTGGCCGGCGAGCGGCTTGAGTGAGTCAAAAAGTGATCCGGGCATGGACGCATTCTACCGCCCCCGCATGTCGCAGCTGGCTGACGATGGTGGGCGCTGCGCACCGAAGGCTGCCGCGGTGGCCACGGCAGGCGCTTGCTTGGCGCGATCGATGCAACGGCGCGGCCTGCAGGGCCCAGCCGGCCGGTGCTGTGCGGTGGCGCGTCGGAAGGCTGCGCTCGCTACGTTGCGCGGGCGGCCCATGGCGACCATCGCGCCCTGCGGCGAGGAGTGCAGCGTCCGTGTGGAGTTGCTGGCTGCACGATCTGCCGACTTCCTTCGGCCGGCCGGTCACGGGCATGCTGACGCCCTTCTCGAACCGTTGGCAGGAGCAGGCAATGCGCAAGATCCGGGTCGGTCTCATCTTCGGCGGCAAATCGGCCGAGCACGAGGTCTCGCTGCAATCAGCGCGCACTATCCTGCAGGCGCTGGATCCGCAGCGCTTCGACCCGGTGCTGATCGGCATCGACAAGCAGGGCCAGTAGCATCTGAGCGCGCCGGACGGCTTTCTGCGTCTGCCGCGGCGCAGCCGCGATTGCTGTGCGAGGTCAATCGCGTGCCGCCCAATGCAGCCTCGATGGCCCTGCATCGGCAGCTGGGATTGGTCCCCATCGGCGCGGCATCGCTGGCGTGTGGCAAGCAGCTTCTCTACTTGGAAAACGCCGGTAGCGCCTATCCGCCGCTTCGAAGAGCGCCAAAACGCAGATGGCCCGCCTCCTTGCGGAAGCGGGCCATCTGCGTGCCGACCGGCAGCGCCGCTGCCGGGACGTATCGTGCGTGAGGCGTTATACCTTGCCGCGGCGGAACATCGAGATCACTGCCAGGATCAGGAACACCACGAACAGGATCCAGGCGATGTTGGTCGCCGCGCCGGCGATACCGCTGAAGCCAAGCACAGCGGCAATGATGGCGATGACGAAGAAGATGATGGCGTAATGCAGCATGGCAATGGTTCCAGAAGTTGTCGTGCCGAATCGGCGCAGACGTATCTTGTGGATGTGCCGGTCTTTATCGGGTGATGGCGATGTCGTTGGAAGATGAGGATCGCAGCCTGTTCAAGCCTTCTTCGATGCTGATCCGCGGCACATAGCCGAAGTCGCGGCGCGCCGGCTCCATGCTGTACCAATGCGGCGTGCATAGCTGCTCCACCAGGAACCGCGTCAGCGGCACTTCGCCTGGCAGACGCAACAGTGGCCACACCGTCTCGCATATTGCACCGATCCGGTAGGCGGTCTTGAAGGAGAGCGAACGCGTGACTGCCGGTGCGTCCACCGCAGCCAGCAGGCGGTTGAGCAACTCGCGCATCGGCAGCGGCTCGCCGTTGGAAATGAAGTACGCTTTGCCGGCGCAGGCAGCGCCCGGCGCCAGATGCTCGAACGCAGCGAAATGCGCCTGCGCCGCGTTGTCGATGTAGGTGCTGTCCACCAGGTTGCTGCCATCACCCACCATGCGTAACCGCCCGGCACGTGCGCGCGCAGCCAGACGCGGAAGCAGATGATGGTCGCCCGGCCCCCAGATCAAACGCGGGCGCAACGCCACCGTCGCCAGCTGCGCGTCGTTGGCCGCCAGCACTGAACGCTCGGCGATCGCCTTGGTGGCGGCATACGCGGCGCGCAGGTCTTGCCCATACGGCACTTCGTCGGCACCCAGCCCCTCCACCGGGTTGGTGGCGCGATGGGTGACGCTGGGCGTGGAGGTATAGATAAGCCGCGGCACGCCATTGGCGCGGCAGGCATCGAGCACGTTCTGCGTGCCCACCACGTTGGCCTGGTGGTAGCTGTCATAGCTTCCCCAGGCACCGGCCTTGGCAGCGTTGTGAAACACCGCATCGATCCCGCCAAAGGCATGTCGCACCGCCTGCGGGTCGGCCAGGTCGCCACGGATCTGGCCCACGCCCAGTGTCTGCAGCACCGGGTAATCGCCGCGCTGGAAGCTCACCACCTCATGCCCGCGCGCGCGCAGGCCACGGCACAACGCCTGGCCCAGGAAGCCGCCACCGCCGGTGACCAATACCTTCATCGCGCCGCACCGTTCGTTCGAGGGAGCACACCATAGCCGGCCGCCATCGCCTTGGCGAATGGCCCGCCGACACGCAGCCGATTGATTTGCTGCAGCCCGTTATCCACGTTGTTGCGCCGCCCACACCGCCAACGTCTCGCGGCCGATCTTGGCGTTGTGGCGAATGTCGACCGGAAAACCGGGATGTCGCAGGAAACGCGCGATGCCGGCAGTGTGCGGATGCGCCGCGCCCAGCGCATGCAATGCGGTGTGCACGTCCGCAAAGGCCGATGCCGACACGCCGGGCTGCAACTCCACGCACAGCACCGGCTGCTGTTGCCCTGGTGCGCCCACACCGACCAACGCCGTGCGCCGCACCTGGGGATGCACGTTGAACACCGGCTCCACCTGCTCGGTGTACAGCGGGCCGCTGGCCGTTTCCACGCGATGGGTCTTGCGCCCGCAAAACCACAAGCGCCCTTCCGCATCGAAATAGCCGACATCGCCCATGCGGTGCACGATGCGCTCGCTGCCATCGTCGCAGCGCTCGCGGATCTTGGCGATCCGCGTGGCCGCATCGCGATTGAAATAGGTATCGGTGGTGGTGGGCCCGGCGACAGTGATCTCGCCGACTTCGCCTACGGCCAGAACACGCACGCCGCTCCAATCGGCAATGGCCGCATCGTCGATGGCAATGATGCGCACCTGGTTGGGCGCGACCACCTGGCCCACGCAGGTGCCGGCACCGGCTTCGGTGGCAGCACGGGTTGCATCCAGGGTGCGGCCTTCGATCGCCGCCACCGGCAGACATTCGGTGGCGCCATATGGTGTCCAGAAGTGCGCATCGGCCGGCAGCAGCGCGCGAATGGTGGCCACCACATCCGGCGGCACCGGCGCCCCGGCAGAAGTGGCCAGGCGCACGTTGGGCAGCGGCTGCCCATAGTCGGCCAGCACGCGCATCAACGCCGGCGAGCCGAACAACTGCGTCACGCCGAAGCGATTGAGTGCATCGTGCAGCTTGCGCGGGTCGGCCGTGGCCGGACGGGTCGGGTCCATATCCGGAATTACCGAGGTCAGCCCCAGTGCCGGATCGAACAGGGCAAACGGCGGGAACGTCGGCAGGTCCACGCCACCGGGCTGCATGCCGAAGGCATTACGCAGCAATTCGATCTGCCCGACAAAATGCCGGTGCCGGTAGACCACGCCCTTGGGCACGCCGGTGGAGCCGCTGGTGAACAGGATCGCCGCGACATCGTCCGGCGCAGTATCGGCCAGTTGGCTGCCGGCACCGGCACCATCGCGCTCCACGCGCGCCAGCGTCACACCGCCCCAGCCGTAGCGTCCGCCGACGGTGACGATCTGCCTGGCAGAGCGCGCCCAGCGCAGCAACCGGCGTGCCAGCTGTGCCAGCGCAATGCCGATAAACGCCTGCGGCTGCGCTTCGTCCAGACACTGTTTGAGCGCGCGCTTGTCGATGCCCGGATCCACCAGCACCGGCACCGCACCGGCCTTGAACAACGCGAACATCAGCAGGAAGAATTCCGGCGACGGCCGCACCATCACCACCGCACGCGCGCCACGGCCGATGCCGTGCAGCGCCAGGCCAGCCGCAATCGCATCGCTGCGCGCGTCCAGTTCGGCATAGCTCAAGGTCACATCATAGGCCGCAAACCCATTGGCGCCACGGCGCCCCGGGCAACGGATGGCGATCTGGTCGGGGCGCTCGCGCGCCAGCTGCGGCAAGCTGGCCGCGATATTGCAGAGACTGGTCATCGCATGATTATCGCGGATAACGCGTCGCGCACGGGGCTGTGCGCGACGCGTTGTACGGACTTTCTGCCTCCGTCGAGGACAATCGCCCTGTGTGGTGCGAGGCGCCTGGGCAGACCGCACTACACGCAGGAACGTAGCTGGCACCCCGGGGGCGTCGCCGTGCTCACGCATCGTGGTCTGGATGTAGACGCCTCGCACTGCGATCGGCGGTACCCAGCCACGTGACTGCGGTGCACCTGGGGTGACAGGCCCTCAGCAAACGGCGCGCGCGCCAGCTCCGGGCTGGCCCATGCTGCAATCGGCAATGCTGCAACGGTGACGGCGCCATTGCAGAGCAGGTCGCTGTCCACGCTGTTGGCGAACGCGGCAACACGCCGGGTGTAACAAGGCGAGCAGTAGATCGGCGCCGCCAAACCGCTGCCGCGGATAGCAAGCCTGCCGAACACTGTTCTTGCCCTGTCTTCGGCAGGCAGGCCCCTGCCACGCCTGCCGCCCCATGAACCGCTAATGGGGCCACGCATGCGCCCCTTGTGTCAGCGCGCAATTCGGTCAGAATGCCGCGCTCTCCACGTTGTTTTGCCGCGCAAGGCCCGGCATGCCATGGCACACCCCTGCCTTACCTGCGGCGCCTGCTGCGCCTATTTCCGCGTCAGTTTCCACTGGAGCGAAGCCGACCCCGCCTTGGGCGGCAGGGTACCGATCGAGTTGACCGACGCGCTGCGCACCCATGAACGGGTGATGCGGGGGACCTCGCAATCCCAGCCACGGTGTATCGCATTGGATGCCGACATCGGCCGCTATAGCCGTTGCAGCATCCACGACCGCCGCCCGTCCTCCTGCGCAGCGGTGCCTGCCTCGCTGGAATTTGGCCACCGCAGCGCGCAGTGCGACAAATCGCGCCTGGCGCATGGCCTGCATGCGTTGACCGAAGCCGACTGGGTCGGTGTGGACGACGCACAACGCAATCCTTTGCCGACGCTGTAAGGTTTCAGCGCGGCGCGTGCACACCCTTTCTCAGCGGTAATACCGGCGCCCTGCAGGGATTGCCACGGCGGCGCACCGTGGCTGCTTCGAAAATGCAGTGCAGCGCTGCGCCCGGCGGAGAACCGGCCATCCAGCTCATCGACGGATCGGGACCACGCCGAGTAACGCACGGCGTGCCCGGGGGTGGCGCGGCGAGCGACGGTTCATCACTACCTTCAACGCACACGGCATTCGATGTGCTGCCGCGCTAGAGCGGATTGCGCTCCAGGAACGCACGAATCGCCGGCACCAGCACCTCGTGCTTGTCTTCCAGCACATAGTGGTTGGCATCGTCGAACGCAGTGACCTCGGCCTGCGGCAGCGCGCGACGAAAGCCGGCCAGAAAGTGCTTGTCGAAGCAGATGTCGCGCAGGCCCCAGGCAATGAAGGCTGGGCGATCGGCGAACGAAGGTAGCGCCTGCGCCGAGCGTTCCAGCAACGACCAGCCCTTGTCGGCCGGCGACAGCGGAATGTCCTGCATGAAGCGGATGGTGGAGATCCGGTTGCGCCAATCGTTATAGGGCGCCACGTAGGCGCGGCGCACGGCAGATGGCATGCGCCGCGACACCCCCAGCCACGAGGTGCCGGACGAGAACGCGTTGAAGGTGCGGATGAACCATTCGCCCGGCCGCCAATGACGTCCCATCGCGATCTGCCAGGGCATCGGCTTTTCCGACGGCAGCGGGAAGGCCGCGGTATTGGTGATCACAAGGCGTTTGACCTGCGCATGGTGCGACAACGCCCAGCCGAACCCGATCATGCCGCCCCAGTCGTGCACTGCCAGCGTGATCGGCCCGGTGATGCCCAGGTGCCGCAGCAGCGTGTCCAGATCGTCCACGCGCGATTGCAGGGTGTAGTCGTAACGGGGCTGCGTGTCGGGCGCATCGTCGGGCTTGTCGGACAGGCCCATGCCGATATGGTCGGGCACGATGCAGCGGTAGCGATCGGACAGGCCGCTCACCAGATGCCGCCACAGATAGCTCCACGACGGATTGCCGTGCAGCATCACGACTACCTCGCCATCGCGCGGGCCTTCGTCCAGATACGACATCGCAATGCCGGGACGCACTTCAAGGCGCTTGGGAATGAAGGGATAGCCGGGGTAGTTCATGCCAAAAGGATCCGGTGTGTTTCGAGAAGAGCTAGATCGCGCAGGCGTTGGCCTGGGCGATGCGGATAAAGAATCCTGCATCAATCGCGTACCCCGCCACATCAAACTAGAGCGCTTGGCACACATTTGCAGGAATCGTAAAGATCATGGTGCTTCTTACGGACGTGCACGGTAGGGCGGCAGTTGATGACCGTCAGCAGAGAGTAATTGCAGGAAGACAGGATGCAGGAACAGCTTCTCCTTGCCCAAGCGCTGCTCCTTGAGCACACCGATATCCACCAACTCCTTGAGATGACGCGCGGCGGTCTGGCGCGTCACGCCGAGCGCATCCACCACGTTTTGAATGCAGCAATACGGTTGATTGAAAATCACATCGACAAGCTCGCGGCTATATGTCCTGGGTGCAACAAGGCGAACGTGATCGCGCGCCTGCGCCTCCAGGCCGCGGATCGCCTGAATTTTCGCGGTTGTCCAGGCAGCGGTCTCCGCGACGGCAGCGAGCATGTAATGAATCCACTCGGCCCAGTGCCCGTGCCGGGTCACGTCCAGCAGCAGGCGGTAATAATCGCTGCGGTGGCGGATGATGTAGCGCGACAGATACAGCACCGGAACATCGAGCAACCCCTGTTCGATCAGCATCAGCAGATTCAATACCCGCCCAGTGCGACCGTTGCCATCGGTAAATGGGTGGATTGCTTCGAATTGGTAATGCGCCACTGCCATCCGGATCAGGGGATCGACCTCGGTGTGGTCGTGGATGAAGCGCTCCCAGTTCGCGAGTTTGTCGCGCAGCAGCGTTTCGCCCACCGGCGGGGTATAGATGATCTGCTGAATCTGGTCGTTGGCCAGCGCCGTACCCGGTACCCGACGAATCTGCATTTGCACCCCCTTGATGCGGCTGCACACCACAACTGCAGTGTCGGTACACAGCGGCCGCTGCTGGAGCGATTGAAATCCTTCGTACAGCGCACTGCGGTAACGCAGCGCTTCTTTGGTCGCGGGATTTTGGGCGCGCTCCTGATCGTCTGCGTAACGAAATAAATCGTCAGTGGTCGTGACGATGTTTTCGATCTCCGAGCTGGCTTGCGCTTCCAGGACCGGAATCGTGTTGATCAACACCGCCGGGTTAGGCAACAACGCCGCGGCTTGTTTCAACTCGGCCAGGGCGGTGCGGGCAACGATGCAGGCCTTGAGCAGGCTGCGGGTTTCGATGTCTCCCGCCGGCGGCAGCGGCGGAAGAGCATTGTGGGGGCTTGGTCGGATCGACAGCGGATGTGTCGTCCATGTCACCTGCTCATGTTGCAAGAACGAACATGATGCAGAGACGAGTACTAAAAATCCATTTTTTTTAACACGTCACGACAGCATTCACCAAACCACTTCCGCCATCGAGCAGTTCAGGCCAGAACCAATCCCCATCAGTGCGATGCGGTCGCCCTTCTTCAGGCGGCCCAGCTCCTTGAGCTTGCTCAGCACGATCGGTACCGAAGCCGGGCCGATGTTGCCGTGCTCGCCGAAGATGGTCATGACCTTGGCCGGGTCGATACCGAACGACTTCACGAATGAGGCGGTGTGCGGGCGGCTGACCTGGTGGATCACGAACTGGTCCACTTCGTCCACTGCCCAGCCCAGCACCTGCTTGGCGGCCAGGAAGGTCTTCTGCGCCAGCTTGATGCCTTCGATCAGCAACAGACGGGTGTCGGTGACCATGCGGTCCAGGTTGCCCCGGCACAGCTTGTTCCACTCGGTGGCCGAGCGGGTCACGCCGCCCTTGTAGCGCGGTGCGTCCGGCACCAGCTCCGAGCGCGCCATCACCATGGCAGCGGCGCCGCAGCCCAGGGTCAACGCGGCCAGTTCGTTGCGGAATTCCTCTTCGGTGACATCCGGCGAGGTCATGCGCTCCAAGGTCTTTTCATACACCAGGTTGGCGGTCTCGCCGTCGACGATCAGGGCGTAGTCGATTTCGCCACGCTCCAGCATGCGCGCGGCGATATCCATGCCGTTGATGAAGGCCAGGCAGGCGTTGGCCACGTCGAAGGTGACGCAGTGGTCGCCCACGCCCAGGTTGCCGGACACGATGGAAGCCGTGGACGGCTCCAGGTAGTCGCGGCTCACCGAGGTGTTGACCAGCAGGCCGATCTTCTCGATGCCGATGCCGGCATCGGTCAGCGCCTTGCGCGCGGCCTGGGTGGCCGCGTCGGATGCCTGGACATCCTGGTCCCACAAGCGCCGTGCATGGATACCGGCAACGTCGCCCAACACGTCGGTCTTGATCCCGAGACGGTCGTAGGTCGGTTGCAGGCGCTCGTTGATTTCCTTGGAAGTCAGCGTGTGCGGCGCATCAATATGCGCCAGTCCCGCGATGGAGACATTCTGGAAGAGCATCGAAGTAGCGCCATGGCGTCAGGCGAGGGGGCGCTAGTCTAGCTGCTGGCCGGTTTTACCGCATCTTTACAATTGAATCGCCCCCGCCCCAGCCCAACGGTTCAGCGCGGCGGGCAGCGGAAGGCGTTGAAGCGCTGGCTCCCCTCGGCCGGCTGGCCCTGCGCCTGCACGGCATTGGCGTTGGCGCCCGGCGCCTCGTTGCGGGCCAGGGTTTCCAGTTCTTCCTGCACGCGCAGCGGGTTGCGGTTGTAGAAGCCGACCTTGCTCTTGACCGACACCACCACCTCGCCCTGCTGCTGGCAGCCTGTCGGCACCGGGCCTGCGGGCAGCACCTGCACGCCTTTGCCGCTCTGTTCGATCGGCACCCAGGTGCACGCCGCGGTGGTGGTGGTGGCAACCAGAACAGACAGCATCAACACGCGCATACGTCGTCACACCTGAGGGCAAAGCCGGATTGTGCCGCAGTTGCCCGGCTACGAAACGCGTGCCGGGCGCAGGCCATACATCGCATTCAGCGCCCTCAAACGCGGCGACCTGCGTCGCGCGCCTCCAGCCTTGAGCTGTCCGCTGCTCCATGCAGCGTCCGGGTGTCCGGACACGGTCGCCATCCATTTTCAAAAAAACCATAAATAACAAACACATGCAAATGGCACGCCGTTTGCTCTCGTACGGGGAAGCTCCCGAACCAATCCTTAAGATGAATTTTTGCTGAACAAATGAGCAATACGCGCGAAAGTCCTTGCGCCTACCGGAACTGTGTACTACATCACTACAACACCACTGATCACCCACACCAAGAGACCTCGCCATGAATACCCAGACCCTGCGCATCGCCCTCTCCGCCGCCCTGCTTGCCGGCACCTCCCTGGCCGGTTTCGCCCAGGCCGCCAGCCTGACCACGCTGGACACCGTGCAGGTGCGCCCGGCTGCCGACCAGATCGCCCAGCAGACGCTGGAACGCAACAGCGACATCCGTACCCTGTCCGCCGTGCAGGTGCGCCCGTCGGCCGAGCAACTGGCCGCCCTGGCAGCCGAACAGGCCGGGCCGCGTGTCGTCACCATCGCTGCGGTACAGGTGCGCCCGTCAGCCGAACAGCGTGCCGAGCTGGTCGTGCGCAGCACGGCAGCGACCGCCCAGACCGCCTCCGGTCAGGCAGCCGCCGCGATCGGCGCGCTGATGGGCCAGGTCATCGTCAACCTGCCGGTGCCGCAGCTGCAGCCGTCGCCGGCCGAACTGGAAGCACTGGTCAGCGCCGCCATCAACCTCTGAGCACGCGCGCAGCTACACTTGCGCGCATGCCAGCAACCGTCCTCGATGTCATCCTGTTTCAACCGGAAATTCCGCCCAACACGGGCAATGTGATCCGCTTGTGCGCCAATACCGGCGCGCGCCTGCACTTGATCGAGCCGCTTGGCTTCGACCTCAGCGACAAGCAGCTCAAGCGCGCCGGCCTGGACTACCACGAATACGCGCCGCTCAAGGTGCATGCCGATCTGCCGACGGCCCTGGCGGCCATCGCCCCCCGGCGCGTCTTTGCGCTGAGCACGCGCAGCACCGTGCGTTACGACACCCCGCAATTTGCCGATGGCGATGCGTTCCTGTTCGGCCCGGAAACCCGCGGCCTGCCGGCCGAGGTGCTGGAGTCGATCCCGCCGCAGCACCGGCTACGGCTGCCGATGCGCCCGGACAACCGCAGCTTGAACCTCTCCAACACCGTGGCGGTGATGGTG
The DNA here is from genome assembly GCF_000454545.1 of Xanthomonas cassavae CFBP 4642. NCBI lineage: Bacteria > Pseudomonadati > Pseudomonadota > Gammaproteobacteria > Lysobacterales > Lysobacteraceae > Xanthomonas > Xanthomonas cassavae. The sequence continues at coordinate 555,316 of NZ_CM002139.1, read as the reverse complement.
TTCGAAGCCTGGCGGCAATGGAACTTTGCCGGCGGTCAGTAGCCACGCACCGCACCACCGGCCAGCACGCGGCGGCCGGCAGCGGCAGGCACCACGCTCCCGCACCGTTTCAGTGCACCGCGCATAGTGCGCCGAGCATTGCAGACCACGGCTGGAAGGGCATCCGCAGGTTGTCCCTGCATGCCTCAGCATTTCCTGGCCGTTCGCGATTTTCCCGCGCGAATGCGTGCTTGCCGCCGGTCGCCACCAGCACCGGATCGACGCTGACCAGCGTTAGCGTCGCAGTGCTTTGATCAGATGCTGCCCGCCGCGCACGTCCCTCCAATGTTGCGCCTTGCGTGACCGCACGCGCGCATCACGCCGACGGCTGCAGACCGGTGGCCGCCTGCAACATGCCGCGGCAGCCGGCCCATAGCGCCACCGCCAGCAACGCGATCGCACCCAGGGTCAGGAACGCGATGCGATACCCGAAGGCATGCGCCAGCCAGCCACCGAACGCCGGACTCAGTGCTGCGCCAATCCCCTGCACCGTCATCACCGCGCCCTGGCCGACATTGACCCGGCCGGTGCCTTGCAGCAGACGGGCCACCAGGGCCGGCACCACCACGCTTTGCAGTCCGGCGCCCAGGCCATCCAGCACCTGTACCGGAAACACGCCCCAGCCATGGATCACCGAGGCAGCCACCAGCGCGCGCAGCGGCAAGGCCATGAACGCGACCAACAACACCCACCACTGCCCGTGCACCCGGATCCAGCGCATCGCCAGCAAGGCCACCACCACCATCGTGGCCTGCGCCACCACGATCGTGGTGGCGGTCAGCGCGCTCGGGTCGCCGGCATGCGCCGCCACGATCGCCATGCCGTAGAGCGGTAGCATCGCGGCGTTGCCCAGATGGAACAGCCCCAGCGTGCCGGCCAGCAGCGCCAACGGGCGGCAGGTCAGCAAGACCCGCCAGCCGCCCAGCGTGTCTGCACCGTCGGCATCGCGCAGGCCACGTGCGGCACAGTGATCGATGGCGTCGGCCGGAATCGCCAGCACCGCCGCCAGTGCCAGCACGCCGAACACCGCCGTCAGTGCAAACACCGCCGTAAATCCGTAGCGCCACCCCAACCATCCGGCCAGCACCGCGGCCAGCATGTTGCCGGCATGGTTGGCGACCTGGTTGCGTGCCAGCTGATGGTCAAACCCGCGCGCGTGCACCAACCCCAAGGTGATCCCGGTCAATGCCGGGCCGATGCCGGCCGCCGCAAGCGCCGAGGCGATCTGCGCGGCGACCACACCGGATGAGGTAGGCCGCAGCCAGATCAACGCGGTGGCCAGCAGGATCGCCAGACAGCCGATCACCACCACCGCGCGCTTGCGCCGAGTGGCATCGACCAGCGCGCCGGCCGGCGTGGTAGCGAGCATGCCGGCGATGCCACCCACGCTCATCACCGTGCCGATCGCCCCCACCGACCAACCCTTTGACTGCAGAAACACGCTGAGAAACGGCCCCAGCCCGTCCTGCACATCGGCCACGCTGAAATGCAGCGCTTCCAGTGCGCGCGTACCGCGCGGCCTGGCCTGGGTCATCGGCATGGCAGTGCTCCGCCATGCGATGCAACGCCGGCACACAGGCCGGCGTGCGTGACAAACCGGAGGGCAACCATCTCAACCGCACACGGTGGCTGCATGTCCGGCTCCTAATGCTTGGGCTTGGGTTTGTGTGCAGGGCCGTGTGGCGGATGTGCGATTTGCTTCAGCGTCGCCGCCTTGCCGCCCAAGGCATGGGCATGGATCAGCAGGCCGTGCGGGGTTGCCTTGGTGTCGCCTTCGGCAACCAACGGCTTGCCGACCACCAATTGCCTGGCGAACTCGGCGCCGGCATGCGGCGGAAACCGCACGGTCACCTCGTCATCGAGCAACACGCCATGCACCTGCCCGTGCGGGCCGTGCAACAGCCGCGCGATGGTGCCGGCGTGCTGGGTGAGCTGCGGCGTGGGCGGCTTGCTGGCCGGCGGCTTGGGCTTGGGTTTGGCGTGCGGCCCGTGCGGGCCCTCATCGACGATGCGCTTGCCGCCCTCCGGGTCGATCGCCAGCGCCACCAGCATGTCGACATCGCGCGGCTTGAGGCCACGCACGGTGAGCGCGCTGCCCGGCTTGAGCGCCTTGAGCAGGGCCGCCGACAGGTGCGGCGGGGTGTGCACTTCGGTGCCGTCGGTCAGCAACAGGCCATCGATATCTGCCTTGGGATTGAGCAGGAAACGCGCCAGGGTGCCGCGGGTTTCGGGAAGGAAATCAGGGTCGACCCAATGCATGGAGTACTCCGAAGAAAGTGACCGGCAGTGCCGGTCGAGCCGCTGGCCGCGCAGCTGCATGGCCAGCGGAGAGACGAACGAATGAGGAACCTGCCGGCTCAGCGACCGGCAGGCGGCACCGGAGCGCCAGGCGGCAGCGGACCGTCCGGACGCGGCGCGGCGAACAACGTGCGCAGCGAGGCGCGGTCACGGCCCAGCTGGGTGGCTTCGATCGCGCGGCCGTCCGGGGTGGCCACGCCGAAGCCGTTGGCGCTCAGCGGCGCACCCACGCGCAGCAGGTCGGTGAACTGCAGTGCCAGGTGCGGGGGCATCCGGACCACGGTGCCATCGCTGACCAGCGCGCCATTGACCTCGCCGGCAGGCCCGTAGACCAGGCGCTGGATGGTGCCGTCGGACTGCAGCGGGGTCAGTTGGCCGGGAGTCGGCGGCGGCGCGCCGAAGGTGGGCGGGCGATCGACCACCTCGCGGCCGCTACGGCTGGAGCGGATCGAGCTGGCCTGCAGCACCGGCAAGTTGCCCAGCCGAAAGCCCTGCACGACGACGCTGTCGCCGGCGCGCACGGCAGTCTTCACCTCGGTGGACAGGTGCGGCGGGAAGCCCACCTGGGTCCCGTCACGCAGCCATAGGCCGTCGACATCGCCATTGGGATTGAGCATGAAGCGCTCGACGCTGCCGCTCACGCTCACCGGCGTAGCAGCGACGGGGGTCGGCGGGGTCGGCGGGCCACCGATCGGGCCATTGGGAGCCGGCGGCGGCGGCGGCGCGCCGACCTGGGCGGCAGCGGCGCCGATGGTGCAGGCCAGGGCAAGTGCAAGAACGGTCTGACGCATCATGGGGATGTCTCCAGCGCGGCGAAAAGAGGCCGCGTGTCATTCCCCAAGCAGCAATCATGCCAACCTATAACCCATTGTTTTATAAATGAATTCCTGCACACATCAGCGCACGGAGACGTCTTGATTTCATCCACCCTGTCCGCTTTGGGGACACCCCTGGACCGACGGAGGAGCGTGCGCAGGCGTCACAGCCCGTATTCCTCCAGCTTGCGATAGAGCAGCTGCCGGTGGATGCCCAGCCGACGCGCCGCCTCGGCCCGGTTGCCCTGGCTCTGCGCCAGCGCCGCCTGGATCATCTCCCGCTCCAGACGCGCCACCGCCTCGGGCAGGCTTCCGACGGGCGCCGAGATCACCGGTGGCGATGGTTCGCCGGCGTCGGCCAGCGCCTCATCCAGATCGGGCGCATCGATGCTGGTACCGCGACCCAGCACCTGGCTGCGCTGCATAACATTGCGCAGTTCACGCACGTTGCCCGGCCAGCGGTGCGCCAGCAGCCGTTCCTGCGCCGCCGGCGACACCCCCTGCGCCCGTCCGGTGCCGCTGCGCAGGAAGTGCTGCGCCAGCAGCAGGATGTCCTGGCCCCGCTCGCGCAACGGCGGCAGTTCGATCGGCACCACGTTCAGGCGATAGCGCAGGTCGCTGCGAAACCGCCCGTCGGCCACGCAGGCCGCCAGGTCGCGATGGGTGGCGGCCAACACCCGCACGTCCACCTTCTGCGGGCCACTGCCCCCCAACGGCGTCACCTCGCCTTCCTGCAGGAAGCGCAGCAGCTTGGCCTGCATCGGCAGCGGCATGTCGCCGATTTCGTCCAGAAACAGGGTGCCGCCGTCGGCTTCGCGAATCAGCCCGAGCCGGTCGCTGCTTGCGCCGGAAAACGCGCCCTTGCGATGGCCGAACAACTCGCTTTCCATCAACTCCAGCGGGATGGCCGCGCAATTGACTGCAACGAACGGTGCGTTGGCGCGAGGACTGGCGCGATGCAGCGCACGCGCGGCCAACTCCTTGCCGGTGCCGGTTTCGCCGGTGATCAGGACCGGCAGGTCGGACGCGGCTGCCAGCCCGATGCGCTTGTGCACGGTACGCATCGCCGGGCTGTGCCCGACCAGTGCATCGTCTTCTTCGGCCGGCTCGCTGGTCTCATCGGTCTCGGCGGCCGTGTCGTGCACGCGGCTCAGCAGCGCGCGCTGCACCACCTCGACGATATCCGCGCGCCCCACCGGTTTGACCAGATGATCGAAGGCGCCCAGCGTCATCGCCTCGATGGTGTTGCCGCTGGACACATGCGCGGTGAGCATCACCAGCGGCACCTTGCGCGCCTGCGCATCGCCCTGGCGCGCACGCAGGACTTCGATGCCATCCATGCCGGGCATGCGGAAATCGACGAACGCCATGTCGATGCCGCCTTCGCTCAGCCGTGCCAGCCCGTCCGGCCCAGTGTCGGCAGCGACCACGGTGTGGCCGAGCGAGCGCAAGGTGGCTTGCAAGGTCGTACGAAACGCCGCATCGTCGTCGATGATCAGGATGCGCGCCATGGCAGCTCCACGATGAAATCGGTCAGCCCGTCGGCATGTGCGTAACGCACCTGCCCGCCGTGCGCGCGCGCGATCTCGCGCACCAGCGCCAGCCCGAGCCCGTTGCCGTCGCTGCGCCCGCTGACGAACGGTTCGAACAGCTGCGCGGCAATCGGCGCGGCGATCGCCGCGCCATGGTTGGATACTCGCAACTGCAGCATGCCATCGGCTTCTGCCGCCTGCAGCGTCACCTCGCTGCCCGGCTCGGCGTGCTGTGCGGCATTGCGCAACAGGTTGTGCACCGCACGCCCGAGTTGCTGCGGATCCAGTGTCCAGCGCAACGGCGCCACCGGCACCCGCAAGCGGGGCGGTGGCATCTCCGGTGGCAACAGCTCCGGCGCCAGCAGCGCACCCAACCAGGCCTGCACGTCCACCGTCTCCAGTTGCAGGCGGATCGGCTGCACCATGCCGAGCAGGCTCTCGACCACCCCATCCAGGCGTTGGATCTGCGCCAGCATGATCTCCGCATGCGCCGCCGCGTCGGGCGTGGCCTCACGCTGGGCGATCTCGTTTTCCACCGCCAGGCGCATCGTGGCGATCGGGTTGCGGATCTCGTGCGCCACCGTGGCCGTCATCCGGCCAAGCGCGGCCAGACGTTCGTGCCGTGCCAGCTCATCGGCCAGACGACGCGTCTGCGCCAGCGCCTGTGCGTTGCGTTGTGCGTAGTCGTTGACCGCCGCACCCAGCCGATCCAGTTCCGGCGTGCCGGTCGGCGGTATGTGCGGTGTCTGCGTCTCGGCGGCCAATGCCTGCTGGATGCGATGCAAGCGCCGGCTCCAGCGCCGCACCACCACCCCCAGCGCAATCGCCGAGACCGCCACCATCGCGAAGATCAGCACCATGCCGACGACCAGCGGGCGCCAGGCGTCGGCCTTGCTGGCGGGTACCCGCGTCATCGTCCATGCCGCACTGCCCGACACCAGCGGACAGGCGCTGATCAGCAGCACTTCGCGGCGACCATCCCGACGGTAGTGCACGGCAGTCTTGTCCTTCACCGCCTGCTGCGCCGTGCCCACGATGGTGGTCCATTCGGCCGCAGGGATATCGGTCTTGTGGTCGCTGCCATCGTAGGTAGGGTACGCATAGGCAATGAAGCCCCGGCGCAGGTCCCAGACGCCACCTTCGACACCGGGTGCGTCGGCCAGCACCAGCTGCACCACCACCGCTGCCAGGCCGATTCCATCATCGCCGGTACGCGCCGCCTCGCTGGCTCCGGCATACCGTTGCACGATGCGTGTGCATTGCGTGCTCAATTGCTGGCGCGCTTCCTCAAGCCGCACGCCCTCGGTTTGCCGATACAAGCCGTACAGCATCGTGGCCACGCCCACACAGGCGGCCACGATGACCACCCAGATCAACAGCAATTGCCGCAGCAGCGAACGAGGCATGGAACGTCCCAGGAAGATCAGGCGGTAGTGTGCAGCGTGGCTGCTGTCTCAGCGCAGATTGGTCTTGACCAGCTGCAACACCTCATCGCCGCGCCCGCTCATCACCGCCTTGAGCATGTACAGGCCCATACCCTTGGCCTGTTCGAGCTTGATTGCCGGCGGCACCGCCAGCTCCTGCGTGGCGATACGCACATCCACCAGCGCCGGACCGGAATGCGCAAATGCCTGCCGCAACGCGCGCTCCAGCTGCGCCGACTCATCGACACGGATGCCCAGGATGCCCATCGCATTGCTCATCGCGGCGAAATCCGGGTTGCGCAGCTCGGTACCGGTATCCAGGTAACCGGCCGCCTTCATTTCCATCGCCACAAAGCCCAGCGAGGCATTGTTGAACACCACGATCTTCACCGGCAGCTTCAATTGCGCCAGCGAGATGAAGTCGCCCATCAACATTGCAAAGCCGCCATCGCCAGACAGCGAGATCACCTGACGCCCGGGAAACGCCGCCTGTGCGCCCAGCGCCTGCGGCATGGCATTGGCCATCGAGCCATGGTTGAACGACCCCAGCAAACGGCGCTTGCCGTTCATGCGCAGGTAGCGCGCGGCCCACACCGTGGGCGTGCCGACATCGCAGGTGAACACCGCATCCTGATCGGCAATCTGGCTGATCAGCCGGGTAACGAACTGCGGATGCAGCGGCTCGCCCGGATCGGCGGGCACGGCCAGATCGTCCAGCCCGTCGCGCGCGGTGCGATAGTGCTCCAGCGATTTTTCAAGGAAGCGGCGATCTTCCCGGCGCTGCAACTGCGGCATTAAGGCCGCGATGGTTTCGCCCACATCCGCCGCAATGCCTAACTGAAGCGGCGTGCGCCGCCCTAGCGCGCCCGGGTCGTGGTCCACCTGCACGATGGTCGCGTCCTTCGGATAGAACTGCCGATACGGAAAATCCGTACCCAGCATGATCAAGGTGTCGCAGTTGAGCATCGCGTGGTAGCCGGAGCTGAAGCCGATCAAGCCGGTCATGCCCACATCGAACGGGTTTTCCCACTCCACGTATTCCTTGCCGCGCAGCGCATGCACGATCGGCGCGCCGAGCGTATCGGCCAGGGCCACTACCGCATCGTGCGCACCGGCGCACCCGCTGCCGCATAACAGGGTGACCGCCGTGCTCTGCTGCAGCAGCTCGGCCAGTTGCTGCACATCCTCGGCGGCCGGCAACAGGCGCGGTGCGCGCAGCGCCGGCCATGCGCTCGACAGATGCTTGTCCACCTCCAGCAGCGCGATGTCGCCGGGAATCACCACTACCGCCACGCCCTGCTGCAGGATGGCGGTGCGCATCGCCCGGTGCAGCACTTCCGGCAGCTGCGCCGGGTTGGTCACCAGCTCCACAAAGTGGCTGCACTCGCGGAACAATTGCTGTGGATGGGTTTCCTGGAAATAGCTCAAGCCGATCTCGGACGAGGGGATATGCGCGGCGATCGCCAGCACCGGTTGCCGGCTGCGGTGACAGTCGAACAGCCCGTTGATCAGATGCAGATTGCCGGGCCCGCAACTGCCCGCACACACCGCCAGCTCGCCCGTCACCGCCGCTTCGGCGCCTGCGGCGAACGCGGCCACTTCTTCGTGGCGCACATGCATCCATTCGATCGTCTGCATCTCGCGCAAGGCATCGGTCAGGCCGTTGAGGCTGTCGCCGGTCAACCCCCAGATCCGCTGCACACCAGCGCTCTGCAGCGTCTCGGCCAGAAACCGTGCCAACGTCTTTTTCTTGCCCACGATGCAGCTCCACGCTATCTTTGAGCAGGTAGCTTGGCAGCGGGAATGTATGCCTGGCGTCTAGTTGCGGCCCGCGCTACGTCTTTCACGCGCACCTGGCAGATGAATGGTCTGGCTGGAGAGTGACCGAGCTGTCACTGCTCACCCGCCAGCATCGGTGCCCTCTCCCGAGACCTCACAGGCTCATACAGAAACTGGGGCTACAAAAAGTCACCTTTCTGAAAGCTTCCCCGGCCCAGGTGGGTGCGTAAGATCTGGGGCCCCTGCGAGTGCAACTGGGAGATCACTAACATCCTCGCGATCGTCGACCATGCGCGAGACCTGAATCATCCTGCCATTTCTGTCGTACGAGAGATTAGCCAGGTTTCCACGCGCGTCGGTTTGGCTGACGGCGCGTCCAAAGGCGTCGTAGCGAACGCTTTGCGTCAAGTTGAGCCGTCGCGTTCCAGCGTCCTGCACAGTCTGCAACTGCAGACCGCGACGATCGTAGCTGTAGGTCGTGACCGTGCCACGTGGCGTGCCGGCTGCACGCTCAATCCGCTCCAGTTGACCAAACACGTGTAGGTCTGCAGCGTGCGTACACCGAGCGTGTCGGTCGCCGTGATGACCTGACCGTTTGCGTTGTAGGTGAATTGTTGGCGCGCGTCGTTTGCGGCTGTGAAAGATAGGGTGCCGAGTGCATCCAGGAGGCTCTGACGGCTGTCGGGCACGGCCAACTGCAGGCGGCCGACATAGCGGATCTGCTCCGTCTGATCGCCAAAAGCGTTGTAACGCCACTCGGTGACTTCGGCCTGTGCGTTTTTGACGCCTTCCGCACTGGACATGCCCTGCGCGGTGTAGCGCAGGCGCCCTTCGGCATCATGGACGAACCATGTCGCGACCCCGTTGGGATTGGTGCTGCGGATCATGCGACCCAGCGCATCGTACTGATAATGCGTTGCGCAACGGGCAATCAGCTCCTGACGCTCCTGCTCTGACTGCACATCGACCAGTTTCTCCGAGCCAGCACCATCGAGTTCGGCGATCAACTCACCAAACGCGTTATAGAAACGGTTATTTTCCCGCGTCTTAACGATCTCCCATCCCCACTCGTCTGTACGGCGGTCTTCACTGATGGCCTGCGCCAGACGACCCGCCGCATCGTACGTGTAGCGCGTCACCAGACCACTAGTGGAGACCTCGGTCTCCAGCTGACCCATGCTATTGAACTGCCGACGCTGCTGCCGATAGGCAGCTTCATCCGCTACCGCGGCAACCTGCCCGCGAATGCTTGCCCAGTCGCCCGTGCGAGACGCCTCCGGCACCTGCCTGTAGTACGACAACGTCGCACGACTATTGCCATCCTCGTCGAAGACGTACTCGGTGACGTAGCCTTCCGGATCGAGCTGGCCAACCAGATTCCCGCGTCCGTCATAGAACAGGCGGATGGTCTGATCCCCGTCTGCGGCTGCTGGACGTAGCTGCTGTAGCGTGCCGGCGGCGCGCAGGCTAGCCGTTGTGGCTGTTGCATAGGCGATGGTGCGAATCAGTCTTCCCGCCTTGTCGTAGCCGCGTTCGACCAGGACGCCTTCGGCATCCGGCGTCGCTGTGAGCAGACCCGAAGCATCGTAGAAGTTACGTGTCACCCGTGCCGTGGCCCCGGTGCCGATAGTGGCGGTGATCAGGCGCCCGGCGTCATCGTACGCATAACGAGTCACCGTACCGACCGCACTGGTCTCAGTCAGTACCCGACCTGCGTCGTCGTAGCTACGACGGGTGACGCGGTCGTTGGCGCTGTCTGTCTGCAGCCCGATCTGCGACACCATGGCCGGGACCACTGCTCCGTCCACCAGCCAGTTTGAGGTCGTGACGCGATTTGCGTGCGTCGTGGTGGCGACCACCCGGTCCGCGCCGTCGAAGCTATAGCCGATGACGGTGCCCGTGGCATCGACTTGCGCCGCGAGCCGGCCCTTTTCATCGTAGAACTGGTGTACACGCCCACCCAACGCATCTTCGGATGCACGCAGCAGGCCTGCAGCATCATAGATGTAGCGTTGCGTGCGCGCGGCGCCCACGCTGCTGGGATCTTCCAACGTCGTTGTCGTGATCCGCCCTGCTCTTCACTGGAAGTCATCAGTCCACATTGCCTATCCCGTGCAGGCGCAAAGAGTTTAGCTATACGGCTCCGGATCCGCTGCTGGGAAGTTCGTCACAATTGGGCTTGGCTTTACTGCTACCGGGGCGCAATACAAGAAAGCGCAGCTGAATCTGGTGCGATGATTTATCAACTGCTCAGTCCAGAATTCATGTCGCGTTCCATCGAATAACGGAGAATTTACATCTCGGCAGCGAACGGCATCCGCCTCAGCGCCGGCCCAAACCATAAGTACAGGTATCTCGATCATGAAGACTTCTCTGCTGGCCCTCGGCCTTCTCGCTGTCCTGCCGTTTGCGGCCTCCGCTGCCGAAAACCTCTCCTACAACTTCGTCGAAGGCGACTATGTGCGCACCCCGACCGAAGGTCGCGATGCAGACGGTTGGGGCCTGAAGGCTTCGTACGCCGTTGCTCCGAACTTCCACGTGTTCGGTGACTACAGCAAGCAGAATGCCGACGACAACGACAACGTGTTCGAAAGCTCCAACTCCGACTTCCAGCAGTGGGGCGTGGGTGTGGGTTACAATCACGAGATCGCCACCAGCACCGACTTCGTTGCGCGCGTTGCGTACCGCAAGCTGGACCTGGACACCCCGAACATCAGCTTCGACGGCTACAGCGTGGAAGCCGGTCTGCGTAACGCCTTCGGCGAACACTTCGAAGTCTATGCCCTGGCTGGCTACGAAGACTTCTCCAAGAAGCGCGGCATCGACATCGGCGACAACTTCTACGGCCGCCTTGGCGCGCAGGTGAAGTTGAACCAGAACTGGGGCATCAACGGCGACATCCGTATGGATGGCGACGGCAACAAGGAATGGTCGGTTGGCCCGCGCTTCAGCTGGTAAACCGCACGTTTAAATGCAACGCGACTCTCTCTCCCGCGTTGCATCGGAAGCCCGGTCCCCCGACCGGGCTTCTTTCTTTTGGGGGGCGGCGGGCGCTGCGCGCAGCTCGCCCGCAATGCGGCTCCTGTAGAAGCACGGTGCAGCGCGTTCAAGCGGCTACGTCTTGCTGCCAGCCTTCGCGATCGACACCAACAAAAAGCCCGGCAATGCCGGGCTTTTTGTTGGCTTCTGCGCAGCGCGTCAATGCGCGATGCCACGATCAGGTAAACAAGGTCTGCGGATACTCGGGCTTGCGCTCGCGTGCAAGCAGGCCCTGCAAACCGGCCTCCGGCGTGATCTCGCCATGCAGAACCGCGCGCACGGCATTGGAGATCGGCAGTTCGATGCCATGCTGCTCGGCCTGGCGCATGACCTCGTCGGCCGTCTGCACCGACTCGACTACCTGGCCGATCTCGCGGATCGCATCGTTCAGGCTCTGCCCGCGCCCCAACGCCAGGCCCAGCCGCCGGTTGCGCGACAGATCGCCGGTGCAGGTGAGCACCAGATCGCCCAACCCGGCCAGCCCCATCAGGGTTTCCGGACGCGCACCGATCACCGCGGCCAGACGCAGCATCTCGTTCAAGCCACGCGTGATCAAACCGGCGCGTGCGTTGAGGCCAAGCTGCATGCCGTCGGCCACACCGGTGGCCACGGCCAGCACATTCTTCATCGCGCCGCCCAGTTCGGCACCCACCATGTCATCGCCGGTGTAGGCGCGGAAGGTGGGGCCATGCATCGCATCGGCCACGACCTGCGCAAACGCGGCATCGTCGCCATGCACGGTGATGGCAGTGGGCAGGCCAAGCGTGACTTCCTTGGCGAAGGACGGCCCGGTCACCACGGCCAGCGGAACCGCCGGGCCGAGCAGATCGCGTGCCACTTCATGCAGGAAGCGTCCGGAACCCGGTTCAAAGCCCTTGGTCGCCCATGCCACGCCAGCGTTGGCCGGACGCAACGGAGCGATCAGCCGGATCGTTTCGGTGAAGGCATGCGAGGGCACCACCACCAGAATCCAGGTGGCGTCGGTGACGGCCGCCTGCAGGTCGGTGGTGGCACGCAGACTGGCGGGCAGCGGAATGCCGGGCAGGTAACGCACGTTCTCGTGGGTGCGGTCGATGGCATCCACCATCGCCGCATCGCGGCCCCAGAGCACGGTCGGATGACCGTGCCTGGCGAGCAGCGCGGCCAGGGCCGTGCCCCAGGAACCGGCGCCGAGAACGGCGATCTTGTGAGTCGAATCGCTCATCGGCGCAACCGCAGCTTAGGCGTTGCCGGCCGGCTCTGAATCGGCCAGCGAGGTGCCTTCGTTCTGACGCTGACGCAGAGTTTCTGCGTACAGGGCTTCGAAATTGATCGGCTGCAGGTAGAACGGCGGGAAGCCACCGGCCTGGATCAGGTCGCTGACCAGGGTGCGCACGTACGGGAACAGGATGTTCGGGCACTGGGTACCCAGCAGCACGTCGATCGCCTGCGGCTCCAGGCCGACCAGGCCGAACACGCCGGCCTGCTGTACTTCGGCCACATAAGCGGTCTTGCCACCGGCGGTGCAGGTCAGGGTCACGGCCAGCACGACTTCGAACGCGTTGTCGTTGAGGCGCTGGACCTTCTGGTTGAGGTTCAGCTGCAGCTCGGGCTGGTTGGCGTCATTGAACACCGCCGGTGCGTTCGGCGATTCGAAAGAGACGTCCTTGACGTAAATCTTTTCGATGGTGAAGGCGGGACCAGCAGCGGCGTCGGCCGGCGCAGCGGCGCCGTTGAGGATTTCGTCGGACATTCCTAACTCCAGAAACGGTTCGGTGGATGCAGCGTTGAATGATGCAGACGTGAAAACGCAAGTATCTCACGCAAGCAATGGGGGCTTGTCGGGCGCCGCACAAGGCGGATCAGCGGCCCTTGATCAGTGGTAGCTCGGCCATCTGCCAGGCAGCCACGCCGCCTTCGAGCCAGTACACCTTCTCGAAGCCGGCTTTCTTCAGCGTCTTGGCCGCGCCTGCAGAGGTGTTACCGCTACGGCAGACCACCACCACTGGCGATGCCTTGGCGTTGGTCAGCAGCTTGCTGGCCGGGTCGAACTTGGCCAGCGCCACGTTGCGGCTGCCGGCGATATGGCCCTTCTCGAAATCGGCGCTGGGCGACAGGTCGATCACCAGCGCGTCTTCGCTGTTGATCAAGCGGGTCAACTCGGCCGGCTTGAGTGCGCGGTACCCACGGAACAGGCGCGCGACCTCGGTGACGATCAGGGCGATGGTCAGGCCCACCAGGGCCAGCGACAACATGGGGTTGCGGCCGACAAAGGCCTGAAGCTCTTCGAAATTCACGGGGTCAGGGTCAGTCAAGCGGGCGGGAATTGTCGCACAGCTGGCACGCACGACGGCCAGCGCACACTGGCCGGGCTACTGGCCCTTCCACAGGTCGGGCAGGCCGCTGGCCAGCCACCAGCGTTTGTGCTCGGCATCCCAGCGCCAGATCTCGATGCTGCGCACCAGCCGTTCGGCCTGGGTATTGCGGTTGATCACCCGCAACTCCACCTCGCGGCGCAGGTCGCCGTTGGCATCATCGCCGGTACGCAGCTCGCGGTAGCCGGAAATCTGCACCTGCTCGTAGCGCGAGCGTTCCAGGTCGCTGACCGGGTGGGCCTGGGCATAGGCCGGTTCGATAAACCCCTGCGCGGCGTCGAAATCGCTCCAGCGCACCGCGGCCGTATAGGCCGCCTGGGTGGTTTCCAGCGCACGCGCCTGCGCCCGGCTGCCGGCCGAGGCTGCCCCGCTCAGCAGCGCCAATCCCAGCACGAGCACCGCTCCAATGACTGCACGCATCCGCTTTCCCCCGATCCAGCCCGCATCCTACCGTTTCGGGAACGCCACGAAACGCCCGCTCAAGGTGGCCGCGGCCGTTCCCGAGCCCAGCGCGATCTGCGCGCGCATGCCGATCCGCGCCTTTCCGCGCTACCGGAAGGTGGCCAGAAACGCCTCCCAGCCGCCCAGCTCGGAGGGCGCCGCGTCGGCCACCAGCTCTTCATACACCGGCGCCACGTAACGCAGCTGGCTATCGGCCACATAGACGTCGGCATCGTGTCCGGCCAGCTGCAGCTGCAGCGTCAGCCAGCCCCAGCCGGCCAGCGTCATCAGCGAGGCCAGGCTGCCACCGAACGCATTGGCCTTGTCGTTGACGTTGGCCTGCAGTGGCGCACGCAGGCGCAGCGCACCATCGTGCAATCCGTCGACGGCGATGCCCATCGACAGCACCGGCGGCATGGCGATGAATTGCTGCTGCAGCGACTGCAGGGCGGATGCGAGCGTGTACGAAGGAGTCATCGACGAAGGCGGGAAGACGGCGAAGGGCGGCATCATGCCGCAATGTCCGGCGAGCGTCTTGTGCAAGGAGACGACATGCGGTACCGCATGGTGAACGCGTGCAGCATCGCGTGATGACCGGTGGTGCTGAGACCGCGTCAAACCCGCGTGCTGGTCGCTGGCGAATCGCAGGTCAGGCAACGCTGAACGCGTGTGCGCGTGTGGGCCGCATGCGCGCTGCATGGAAGGACTTGTCCTGGATGCAGGCCGCCAGGGGAGAGCTGGTAGGTGGCCAGCTGATGCGCCACCGGCGACGGGTTCCACCCGAACAAAAAGATGTCGGCCATGGTGTGCCAGCGCGCATCGGGGGCAAGCAGCAAGCGCGCCGCCCCGCGACTGATGATCCGTGCGCCGGCGCACACCGTCCAGCAATGCTGGTGGCGCGATGGTCGCACCAGGCGCAATTGACGGCCGGCAATCTCGGTTACCTTGGCATCGGGCTTGATCCGGTTATAGGATGGCTCCAGCCGCACGATGCTGGTGCCGTGCGGAAGCCAGTCGGTGCTGCGCAACAGCGCCGGCAATGCATCGTCGTCTTCGAAGATGGCGGTGTAGGCATCGTCGGAATCGGCGGCGATGCGCCAGGCCGCCTGGCGGCTCAGGAAGCGGCCGATGGTGGAGGCGGTCCAGCGACGCGGGCCGCTGCTGTAGCCTTCGCCGGATCCTTCCAGCGGGCGCTCGTGCACGAACGCGACGATCTGCTCGGGCGTCGAGGTCGCTCCATCCACCGCGGGGCAAGCGCTCGGGCGGCAGGTCCATCGCCTGCAACCGCGCCGACATCGCCCGCAGCCGGTCGCCGCTGCGCTGCATGTTGATGAGATAGGACTTGATCGCGGCGCGACTCCAGCTCGGTTGTCGTGCCGGATCGTGGCGCGATCGGGCGGATTTGCCAGAGGGGACGAAATGAGAGTCAGGTCCCCACAAATGAGCCGCGATGTGCCGCACCGCTGTGCACACCCCGTGCGCCTGTACCGCCCGGCTGGTCGATCACGCGGATGCCTCGCCCGGCCGCGCACGAGAGCGATGCTCTCGCATAATCACCGCATGACCCGCACGGCCACCGCCAGCTGGACCCTGGTTTCGCTGCGCCCCAGCGGCGAGCATGCGCCGTTGCGGCGGGCCGCCGCGCGCCACGGCGGGCGCGTGCTCGCGCTGTCGCCATGGCGGCTGCAGACCAACGACACCGCGCCGGCGCGCAGCGCGTTGCAGCAGGCGGTGCAGGCGCCCATCGTGGTGTTCACCAGCCCCGCCGCAGTGCAGGCCGCGCAGCGGCTCGCACCCTTGCGCCGGCCGCCGCAGGCGCACTGGGTCAGCGTGGGCGAAGGCACTGCACGCGCGCTGCATGCCTGTGGCGTTGACGCGGTGGCCCGCCCTGCCCGCATGGACAGCGAAGGCCTGCTCGCCCTGCCGCTGTTCCAGCCGCCACTGCACACGGTGGGGCTGATCACCGCGCCCGGGGGCCGCGGCATGCTCGCTCCGGCGCTGGAGCAGCGCGGCGCCCGCGTCCTGCGCGCCGAGGTGTACCAGCGTGTTGCGCTGCCTCTGCGCCGCGCGGCGGTGCAGGCGCTGGCGGCGGCACTGCCGCGCAGCGTGCTGGCGCTGAGCAGTGGCGAGGCGCTGGCACTGGTCCTGCAGCAACTGCCGAACGCACTGGTGGACGCATGGCGGCAACGTCCAGTGGTCGCTTCCAGCGAGCGCATGCGCGCCTCCGCGCTCGCAGCTGGATTCGATCATGTGGTGCGCGCCGAAGGACCGCTGCCTACACAACTGGCTGCGGCCGCCGCTACGCTCGTGACACCGCCGCGACCTTGCTGAACTGCGAACCCGAGCGCGGCTTGCAGGCGTCCGCCGACGCACGCCATGCTGTGGCGGATGACTGTGGCGCCTGCGCCAGTAGGGACCATCCGAGGATGTACGAATGACCGAAATGCCCGCTCCCGCGCGACGCGTTCCCTGGGCCTGGCTGCTGCTGGCGATCGCCGTGCTGGCCGTAGGCGTTGCGCTGTTTCTCGGCTGGCGAGCGTGGCAGGGCTATCACGCAGCGCAGTTGCAGGCGGCACAGGCGCAGCAACAGCGCTGGGACGGCACGCAGCAGCTGCTGGAAACGCTGCGACGCGACCAACGGCTGGCCAACGAGCGCCTGCAGGATGCGGCCGCCACCAATCGCGTGTTGCGCGACGAAATGCTGGGCCTGAGCCAGCGCAGCGCGCTGCTCGAAGAGACCGTGCAGAAACTGGCCGACCCCAACCGCCATGGCGCCCAGGCACTACAGTTGGATGAAGTGGAACTGCTGCTGCGGTTGGGCCAGCAGCGGCTCAGCATCGCCGGCGATGTCGATGGCGCACGCCGCGCGTACGCGCTGGCCAACGGCGCGCTCAACGGCATCGACGATCCCGGCTATCTCGATCTGCGCCAGGCACTGGTGCAGGAACGCGACGCGCTGGATCGCCTCGGTGCCGGCCCGCAGGCCCAGGTGGGGCAGACCCTGGACCGCGTTGCCGCCGATCTGCAGCGCCTGCCGGAGCAGACCACGCAGGCCAGCGACGCGGCGCGGCCGTGGTGGCAGAACGTGCTGGCGCCGCTGGTGGAGATCCGCCCCAGCCGCGGCGATGCGCTGCTGACTGGGGGCGACCGCCACGCTGCCGGCGACGCGCTGCAGATCGAACTCAGCCTGGCCCGCGCGGCGGCCGAGCGTGGCGATGCGCGGGGCCTTGCCCAGGCGCTGCGCCGCGTGGATACCTGGACCACCCGGCTGTGGCCGGATTCACCGCAACGGGCGCAGGTGCGATCGCGCCTGCGCGCCTTGCAACAAGCGCCGCTGCGTCCGCAACTGCCGGAACTGGGCACCACCCTGCTGCAACTGCAGGCCATGCGTGAAGGGAGATCCACCCAATGAAAGTGTTGCGTACCGTGCTGATCCTGTTGGTTGCCGTGGCGCTGGGCGTGCTCGGTGCGCAGTGGCTCTCGCACCAGACCAGCTACGACCTGGGCAATGTGGTGGTCAGCGTCGGTGGCAACGAGTACCGCTCCGCGATGCCGCAGGCGGCGTTGATCCTGATCATCGCACTGCTGCTGCTGTGGTTGCTGTGGACCTTGATCAGCCTGCCGTTCCGCGTGTGGGGCAAATACCGTCGCAAGAAGGGCCGCGCGCGCCTGATCGAAGGCCTGCGCGCCGCCGATCACGGCCAGTGGCAGCGTGCCGAGCGGCTATTGGTCAATGCCAGCGAAGACGAGGATGTCAGCGGCATTGCGCTGGCCAGTGCAGTGCGGGTGGCCGATGCACGCGGCGACGAGGCGGCAGCCAGTGCGCTGGCCCAACAGTTGGCCGAGCGCGACCCCACCGCGTATGCCCTGTTGCAGGGCGAACGCCATCTGGCACGCCAGCACCCGATCGAGGCGATCAATGCGCTGGATGCCGCCGGCGCCCAGCCGCTGCCGGCGCGCGGCCTGCTGCTGCGCACGCATGCGCTGACCCAGATCGGGCACGCCGACGAGGCCTACGGCCAGCTGGGCGCACTGCGCCAGCAGGCGGTGCTGGCGCCGGAAGCCTATGGCGCGCTGGAGGCCACACTGGCCGAACAGACCTTGCTGCAGGCCGGCGATGCCAATGCGCTGGCCGAACGTTGGGAAGCGCTGCCCAAGCCGCTGCGCACCCACCCGGCGGTGGTCGGTGCCTATGCGCAGCGTGCCGCCGTGCTGCATTGGGACGATGCCGCCGTGCACAGCCTGGAACAGGCGCTGGATACGCAATGGGACGAATCGCTGGTACGTCTGTACGGGGTGCTGCCGCTGGAAAAATATGATTCGCGCCGTGCCAGCGCGCAGCGTTGGCTGACCCAGTATCCGGACAGCCCGGGCCTGTTGCTGACCCTGGCGCGCCTGGCCCGTCACCAGCAACAGTGGTCGCAGGCCGAGGAGTTCCTGCATCGCGCGCTCGCCAATGGTGCCGGCAGCGACGCCTGGGAAGAGCTGGGACACGGGTTTGCCGCCGCCGGCGATCTGCTGTCGGCCCAGCATTGCTACGCCAATGCGCTGCGCGCTGCGCGCGGCGAGCCGGTGATCGAGGGCATGCCGCAACAATCGCTGCGCGGGCCGCTCGTCGCGGTCGGCACCACGCCTGCGGCCGATCCGCTCGCACCGGACAATCGCCTGCCCTGACCAGCGCGCGCCGCGCCCGGCCGGGAGCGGCGCAGGGGTTGGCATTGGCTGGTTGGTGGACTAGTACGCCGACGCATAGGAGCGTCTGGCCGCTGCCATAGCTCCCTGCACAAGCACGCACGCACGCAGGCAGCCGGTGTGCACGCATGTTGGAGAACGGCTTGGCGCGTGCAGCCCTCCATAGGTGTAGGGTGCGCGACGCCAGATCCGATCAGTTGCCGCGCCAGGCCGCTGGCGGTGGCGGCGGCAGTTCCTGCAGAAACGCATCGCAGGCTCCGAGATAGCGGGCCTGCCGATGACCGATCGATCGCGGCGACAACACCCGCGACCCCAGCCTGCCCACCAGCAGCATCGCCGCCATCACTGCACTGCCGATCACCCAGCGGAACTCGCTGTGCAGCGACAGGCCGCAGACCAGCAGCGCCAGCACCGAGGCCAGCGCCACAGCGACATAGCGCACCCGACGGCGCTCATGCAGGCTGCACAAGGTCAGCACATGCCCACTGCGCTTGCGCAGCGCGATCGCCAGGATCAGATACGGCAGCACGCCCAGCAGCAGCGCGGCGTAGATCACCGGATGGTGCCAATGAAAGATGTAGCGGCGCGGCGGCAGATCCGCCGGCGCATTGCACTTCACGCAGCGCGGCGGCAGGTTGGCGCCCGGCGTGCACACCAGGACATCGCCCTCGCGCCACACATCGCCCTGCACCGGCGTCAGGTACAGGCTGGGTGACTCGTGCTGCGCATCGTTCGACATCCATGCGTCCTTGCAGGTTGGGGATTCGGGAGTAGGGAGTAGGGATTCGCAAGAGCGGGTTCCGCCTTTGCGAAGCCCCACTCCCGAATGCCCAATCCCGCTGCGCAGCAGCGTCAGCGCTCGACGATCGCCACCACGCCCATGCCGCCGGCAGTGCAGATCGAAATCAGCGCGCGGCCGCCGCCGCGTTCTTCCAGTTGCTTGGCGGCGGTGGCCACCACACGCGCCCCGGTGGCGGCGAACGGGTGACCGGTGGCCAGCGACGAGCCCAACGGATTGATCTTGTCCGGATCGATGCGGCCCAACGGCGCGTCCAGGCCCAGCCGGGTGCGGCAGTAATCTTCGCTTTCCCAGGCGCGCAGCGTGCACAGCACCTGTGCGGCGAAGGCTTCGTGGATTTCGTAGATGTCGAAGTCCTGCAGGGTCAGGCCCTGGCGCGCCAGCATTTGCGGCACCGCGATGGTCGGCGCCATCAGCAGGCCTTCGCCATGCACGAAATCCACCGCCGACACCTGCGCATCGCGCAGGTAGGCCATCGGCGTGTGGCCATGCGCCAGCGCCCAGGCCTCGCTGGACAGCAGCACCGCGGCGGCGCCATCGGTCAGCGGGGTGGAATTGGCGGCGGTGAGCGTGCCGCGGCCGGAGGTCTTGTCGAAGGCCGGGCGCAGCGTGGCGAGTTTTTCCAGCGAGGTGTCCGCGCGCAGGATGTTGTCGCGCGACACGCCGCGAAACGGAGCGATGAGCGAATCGAAGAACCCGCGCTCATAGGCCGCAGCCAGCTTGTGGTGCGAGGCCACCGCCCATTCGTCCTGCGAATCGCGCGCGATGTTCCATTCCTTGGCCATGTCCTCGCAGTGGTCGCCCATGCTCTTGCCGGTGCGCGGCTCGGCCACGCCGGGGAACTCGGGCTTGAGCTCGCTCAGCTTGAAACCGCGCAGCAATGCCTTGAGCTTGTCGCCGGTGGCCTTGGCGCGGTTGGCCGCCATCAGGCGCGCGCGCAATTTCTTGCCATAGACGATCGGCACTTCGGAGGTGGTATCCGAGCCGCCGCCAATGCCCGAATCGATCTGTCCCAGCGCGATCTTGTTGGCGATGGTGATCACCGAATCCAGGCTGGTGCCGCAGGCGCGCTGCAGGGTGATGCCCGGCGTCAGCGGCGACAGACCCGACGACAGCGCCGCCTCGCGGGCCAGGTTCCAGTCGGAGGAGTGCTTGATCACCGCCCCCATCGCCACTTCGCCCAATTGCTGGCCATGCAGGCCGAAGCGCTCGACCAGCGCGCCCAGCGTGCGCACCGACATGCCCAGGTTGCCCACGTCCGCGTATGCGGTGTTCTGACGGCAGAACGGGATACGAACGCCGCCCAGAATGGCGACGGGACGGGCTGCGGGCATCGGTTGACCTGGCATGAAGGACTCGGGGACATGGCCTGCACAGGGCCGGCAGGCATAATGGCCGCAGTGTAGCTTCGACCCGGTGATGGGCCAACCGCGAATCATGAGCAAGACCGAACACGGCGTGACCGCCATGGGTGTGCTGGCGCTGGAATTGACGGGCGGCACCGCCCCCGAGCGCGGCGCCCTGGCGCCCGAGCAAGCCGGCATGCTGGCCGAACGTCTGGGCCGCGACCTGGCGCAGTGGATCCCCGAGGTGCGCGAACTCGAGCTCAGCGTGGCCATGGCGCACTTCGACCCGGCCGAGGTGCTGCGGCCGGGCTGGCCGCTGCACCGCCGCCTGGAAGAACTGCACGCCCGCGCCCCGGGCCGCGACCAGGGCCCGCGGGTGCTGGCGTTCGGCGCCGATGCGCAGGGCGAGATTCCGCTGCCGTTCCAGGCCGATGCGCAGCTCACCGGTGGCGGGCTGCGCGTACTGCCGTTCCTGCTCACCGGCGACCCACAGACTGTGGCCATCGTGGCCGAGGCGATGGAAGAGGTGCTGTTGGCCCAGGGCATGGCCCAGGCCGACACCGCGCTGCTGGCGCAGGAGAGCTTCGGCGCGCGCATCGAACATGCCCGCTATCTCACCGTGCACGATCTGGCGGCGATGATGTCGATGCAGTACGACAACCAGGGCCTGGCACCGCTGTGGCCGTTGATCGAAGCCGCCCTGCTCGCGCCCGCCAGCGAAGAGTGGCTGGAGCAGGCGCCGGAGCCGGTCCTGCGCTACGTCGATGGCGAAGTGCGCATCGCCCTGTTCGATCCGGCCGGCTGGTGCGATTACTACGCGCACGACCGCGAACACTGCGAGCGCCTGCGTGGGGTCTACGAACAATTCCTCTCGCGCCAGCGGCAAATGGCCGCGGTGCTGGAGGCGCACGGGCTATCGGTTCTCTATGTGCATGTGGAGCCGGATCAGGATCCGCGGCAGGCGCTGGCAAGTTAGCGCTTACCGAGCGAGAGCACCGGCCGGTCTATCCTGAGCGACTAACACGCGAGCGCGCGAAAGGATCTGTTGAACTGAGCCTACGCCCGGGCGCCGATGGCAAGACACAAGCCAGCCCAAAAACGGGCAGCGGCTATGCCGACGCTGACAATGCCGTGCTCGATGCCGCGCGCAAATGGCGCTTCTCATGCGACTCCTCGTCCGCACCACTACAAATTGCGCTCACTACTAAGCAATTCAATTTTTCGGGCTCCCCTATTCCAGAAAAGCAAAAGGTAGAAGCCCCGTCTTGCAGCGACGAACTGAGAACGACTGTTCGCGACACTCTTCCGATGGAGTACGCACATGCAGCGCAATTTCTGAATGATCTACCGGATCGGAACGATGTGGAATTGAACAAGGACATGGCCGGACCAGGCTTAAAGGTTTACACGACCAGTCTTAAGAAGGTCATGGAGCAGATCCTCTCATACGACCAACTCGAGCAGCCCAGTGTAACGACATGGCTGATTTTTATGCCTCCGCATCCGTGGGCACCCTCGGTAATACGTACGCGCAGCGAGACGATCACCGACGAGCCAAGTGGTCAGCGTCGTCCAATTACCCGAATTAACTATCTGTGCGAGTCGATTCCCACGAACTGCGCACAAGTTGAAAATCGTGTTACCGAGATGTATCAGCCACCCAGTGAGTTTCCTCGGCCGCGTTTCAATCGCGGCCGAGAATTGGGAGTTAACGCGTGGCCGCCTGCGCGTTGTCGGTGGTGATCACGCCGCAAGCCAGGCGGCCGCCCGCATTGCCGGTAGGCTGGGTTTTGTAGTCGTCGGCGTCGGCATGCACGATCACGGCATGGCCGGCGATGTCGAACTGGTCGGCCTTGCCGAGATTGACGTTGCTCGATACCGGTCCGTCGATGCTGGCATTGCCTTGCGCGTCGGCGGTGACGTTGGGCATGTCGCCGCCGTGATGCGGGTCGGCGCTGATGTTGCCATGGTCGGACTGGGCCGGATTGAAGTGCCCGCCGGCACTGCTGCCGTCCGGCGCGCTGCAGTCGCCCTTTTCATGGATATGGAAGCCGTGTTCGCTGTTGGGCTTGAGCCCGCTGAGCTGACCGGTAACGCGCAGCGCGCCGTCCACGGTCTTGAAGGTCACCGTGCCCTTGACCTCGTTGCCCTTGGTCGGCTTGAGTTCGGCGGTGGCCGTGGTGGTGGCGGCCGCTTCGCTGACCATGGAGGCGGCATGCTCGCCGCCATGCGCCGCATCGGCCGGCGTGCCGGCTTGCGGCGCGGGGGCCGGATCGGCCGGTGCGGGCTCCTCGCGCTTGCATGCGGTCAATGCCAGGGCGGTGGCCAGAAACAACGTGATGGGAAGAATGCGCATGGAAAGCTCCTGTAGAGACCGCGGATACGGCCATGGATGCCCCGACTCAGGGCTGCGAAGGGGGTGAACGCCACTGGGTGACGCGAATGACGCCGCAGGCCAGGCGTGCGCCGGCGTTGCCGCTGGGCTGGCTGCGGTAATCGTCGGCATCGGCATGCACGACCAGGGCCTTGCCGACCACGTCGCTGGGCGCGCCGTCGCCCAGGCTGATGCCGGAGAGAATCATGTCCAGATGCGCGACACCGTCGGCATCGGCGCGCAGATTGTCCATGTCCCCCAGGTGATGCGCGCCGTGGCCGGCCCGCCCGTGCGGCGCCCCGGCGGGATTGAAATGCGCACCGGCGCTGCTGGCATCGGCAGCGCTGCAATCGCCGCGCTCATGGACATGGAAGCCGGCCACCGCACCGGCACGCAGCCCGCCGACCGTGCCGGTGATACGGATGCCCTGCAACGCAGGTACCAGCACCACCCGGCCGCTGACCAGACTGCCCGATGCCGAGGCCAAGGCGGCTTCGGCCTGTTGCACCGGGCGCACCGGCACGACACGCGCAGCCGGCGGCGGCGTGGGAGGCGCCGGTGGCGTGCTGCTGCAGGCGGCCAGCGTCAGAGCGGTGAGGGCAACGACCGTGGACGACCGATAACGCATCGAGCTGTTCTCCTGATCAGGTTGGGAACCTATGCGGGTGCATGTTCACGTGTCATGAAATGCGCTTGGGCAGCCAAGGAGTTTACGGGGCTGGTGTCGCGAGCCGGGATGTGTGCAAAAAGCGCCCCTCACCCCAACCCCTTATCTCTTGGCGATCTGCCAGATTAGGCGTCGAGAGGCGGCGTGGTCGACCGATAACCCATAGGTCTGAGCGACCGC
>NZ_CM002139.1:454706-531437 GCF_000454545.1 Xanthomonas cassavae CFBP 4642 | reverse complement strand
CCCCTTATCTCTTGGCGATCTGCCAGATTAGGCGTCGAGAGGCGGCGTGGTCGACCGATAACCCATAGGTCTGAGCGACCGCGGGAGAGCGAGGTCGCCACGCCGCAATCTCCTGGCAAACGCCCGAACAGTTGCTCGAGTAGGCGCTCGTAACGATAAGGCTGGGCTGCCCAGGAGAGCTCTCGACCCGTCGAGCATAGCGGAGTTGATCATGAACGAGAGTGTCGGAATCGATGTCTGCAGGCAGTGGTTGGACGTGCATGTGCATGGCTTGCAGCAGGCGCGGCGATTTGCCAATCAGGCCACGGGCCTGCGTCAGTTGCGTGACTGGCTGGCGCCGCTGACGTTGTACCAAGTGGTGGTGGAAGCAACCGGGGGTGCTGAGCAATTGGCGCTGGACACGCTGCATGCTGCCGGCCTGCCGATGGTGCGGATCAATCCGCGCCAGGCGCGCGATTTTGCCAAGGCCACCGGTCAGCTGGCCAAGACCGATCGGCTGGATGCGCGTGCGTTGGCACACATGGCGGCGGTACTGCCGCTGACACGCTATCAGCCGTTGGAGGACTGGCGCCGGCAACTGCGCGCCTATCAGCAGCGGCGGATGCAGGTGGTGACCGTCGTGCAGCAGCAGCGCCAGCAGCTGTCTACGCTTACCGATGCCTGGCTCAAGCGGCAGGCGCACAGCGCAGTGCGGCAGTTGCAGCAGCAGGTGGCGCAGCTGGACGCACGCATCGCCCAGCAATTGGCCGCGCGTGCAGAGTTGCAGGTGCTGCGTCAGGTCAAAGGTGTCGGCCCGGTGCTGCTGGCGAGCCTGGCGGCACAGCTGCCGGAACTGGGCCAGCTGAGCGGCAAGGCCATTGCCAAGCTGGTCGGGGTCGCACCGCTGGCGCGCGACAGCGGCGCGATGCGTGGGGTGCGGCGCATCTGGGGCGGGCGGGCCGGCATCGGCCAGGTGCTGTACATGGCCACCCTGGTGGCCGTGCGCTTCAACCCGCCACTGCGCGATTTTTATCAACGGCTGCGTGACAAGGGCAAGGCCGGCAAAGTGGCCCTGGTGGCGGCCATACGCAAGTTGCTGGTCATCCTCAACGCCAAAATGCGGGATCAACTGGCGGCTGCCGCCGCCAGTTGATCAAGACAGTTGCTCTCCCGNGGCAAAGTGGCCCTGGTGGCGGCCATACGCAAGTTGCTGGTCATCCTCAACGCCAAAATGCGGGATCAACTGGCGGCTGCCGCCGCCAGTTGATCAAGACAGTTGCTCTCCCGCAGGCGGGAGAGGGGCTCGACTGCGAAGTTTTATGCCTGCCGTGCCCGCCTGCCTTGCCTTTTCCCGCGTGCGGGGGAAGGTGCCCGAAGGGCGGATGGGGGCATCGTGCGCCGCCAGATAATCGAAACAGTGGCGCGTGCGAGCAGAAACGGCGGGCTCTTGCACGCTTGCCGTCGTCATGCTTGTCAAACTCGCCAGTTCGCTGCTGTTCCAACACCTGCGTGCGCAGTCCGGCTCTTCGCAGGCGCCCTTTACCCCCAGCCTCTCTCCGCAAGGCGGGAGAGCGGCTCAACTCCGCGTGCGGGCTAGTCAGCGCCGCTTGCGCCCCGGCCCCAGCTTGCGGGTGACGGTATTGCGGCCCAGCCCCAGGCGCGCGGCGGCTTCGGCGCGGCGGCCCTGAGTCAGTTGCAGGGCGGCTTCGAGCAGGGTCTTGTCCAGGCGTTCGCGCGCTTCGGCATGCAGGCCCTGGGCGCCTTCGCTCAGGCGTTGCGCGGCCCAGCTGGACAGCATGTCGTCCCATTGCCCGACGCTGCTACGGCCGGCACGCTGGCGGCCGCGGGCCAGGGCGGCGTCCACATCGACCACGTCGATGATGTCGGCCGTGGCCAGGGCCGCCAGGCGCCAGCAGACGTTTTCCAGTTCGCGCACATTGCCCGGCCAGTCGTACTGGCGCAGGTCTTCCAGCGCGGCTGAAGACAGCCGTTTGGGCAGCATGTCGAGCTTGCGCCCGGCCATGGCCAGGAAGTTTTCCGCCAGTTGCGCGATGTCGCCGCGACGCTCGCGCAACGGCGGCAGTTGCAGGCGCACCACGTCCAGCCGGTGCAACAGGTCGGCACGGAAGCGGCCCTGTTCGACCAGCGCCTCCAGGTCCTGGTGGGTGGCGGCGATCACGCGCACATCGACGCGGATCAGCTCGCGGCCGCCGACGCGGAAGAATTCGTTCTCGGCCAGCACGCGCAGCAGGCGCGTCTGCAGCGGCAGCGGCATGTCGCCGATTTCGTCCAGGAACAAGGTGCCGCCATCGGCCTGTTCGAAGCGGCCGATATGGCGTTTGGTGGCGCCGGTAAAGGCGCCGGTTTCGTGCCCGAACAACTCGCTTTCCAGCAATTCGGCCGGGATCGCGGCGGTGTTGAGCGCCACGAAGGGTTTGCGCGCGCGCGGCGATTCGTTGTGCAGCGCGCGCGCGACCAGCTCCTTTCCGGTGCCGGTTTCGCCGTTGATCAGCACCGACAGCGGCGCCTGCGCCAGCCGGCCGATGGCGCGGAACAGCGCGCGCATCGCCGGGGTGTCGCCGATCAATGCGGCCGAGCCTTCGGCCAGTGGAATGATGCTGTCGTCGGCTGCCGCATCGGCATCGGGCAAGGCGCGGGCGGCCAGCGCCACCGCATCGTCCAGGTCGAAGGGTTTGGACAGGAATTCATGCGCGCCGCCGCGGAAGGCGCCGGCGGTGCTGGCGACATCGGTATAGGCCGACATCACGATCACCGGCAGCTGCGGATGCCTGGACTTGAGCTTGTCCAGCAAGGCCAGGCCGTCTTCGCCGGGCATGCGTACATCGGTGAACAGCAGGTCCGGCGTGGGCCGCATCGACAGCGCCTGCAGCGCGGCGGCGGCGCTGTCGAAACCATCGACGGCGTAGCCGGCATCGCGCAGCGCGGTGGACAGCACGAAGCGCACCGAACGGTCGTCGTCGACCACCCAGATATGGTGGGATGCGGCGGCGGCCTCAGCCATGCAGATGCTCCTTGTCGTGATCGCCGGCCAGCTCGGGCAGCAGCAGGGTGAAAACGGTATGGCCCGGACGCGAGCGGTAGGTCAGCGTGCCGTGGTGTTCGCGCGAGACCTGCTGGGCCAGCGCCAGGCCCAGCCCGCTGCCTTCGGCGCGGCCGCTGACCAGCGGCAGAAACAGGTGTTCGGCCAGCTCTTCGGGCACGCCGCCGCCGTCGTCGATGATCTCCAGCCGCAGCGACATCGCATGCACGCGGTCGCGGATGCGCTGGCCGTGTTCGACGCGGGTGCGTAGGGTCACCCGGGTGGCGCCGGCCTGGAAGGCGTTGCGCACCAGGTTCCACACCGCCTGGGTGAGCCGGTCCACATCGCCGAGGATGTCCGGAATGCTGGGGTCGTAGTCGCGCTGCACCTGCACCGACCAGCCGCCTTCGGCCTCGGCCAGCCGCAGCACCCGTTCGAGCACCACGTGAATGTTGAGGCCCTCGTGCGGGCGCAAGGGCGAGGGCGAAAGCAGGCGTTCGAGCAAGGTGTTGAGGCGTTCGATCTCGGTGCCGATCAATTCGATCAGCTCGCGCTCGTCCTCATCGCGGCCACCCGAGCGGCGCGCCAGCAACTGAGCGGCCCCCTTCAGGCCGGCCAATGGGTTACGCAGTTCGTGCGCCAGGCCCTTGAGCGCAGCGCTCAGGGCATTGGGCAGCGCGTGGGTAGGATCCAACGCAGGAAATTCGTCGACCGGATGGGTCTCCAGCAACCAACCGCCATCGTCCAGCCGCGACAGCCAGCCTTCGGCAAAACGTGGCGCGTCGTTGGGCAGGCCCAATGCCAGCCGATGCAGGCGCAGCACGTCGCGCTCGTCGTTGAGCAGGAACCGCGCCAGCGCATCGCCCTGTACTTCCAGCGCAGCCAACGGCTGGTCGACCAGCCGCCGGGCACTGACCCCGAGCCAGCGCGCGAAGGCCGGATTGACGCCCAGCACGCGGCCCTCGCGATCGGCCCAGGCCACCGGGGTGCCCAGGCTGTCGAGCGACGGGGTGGAGGTCGTCATCCGCATTGCACCAATTTAGTGCAAGCAGCATCGGCGTGCGCGGATGGCGCGCCAAACGAAGCTTGCGTCGAAGACGGTTGCCAGGCCGGTCGGCGGTGAACTGCTCCGACCCGGCGCGCATCGGCGCCGACAGTGACGGGCGAGGGGCTGGTCATGCAGGCACCTTGGCAGTGGATCCGCAGCACCACCGGCCGCGGAAGAAACCGACCCGGCACAGGCCGCGCCAGCCGGGTCGTTATGCCACCCGCGGCGATGTCGCCGCGGGTGTTCACTCAGGACTCGTAGGCGGCTTCGCCGTGCGAGGTGATGTCCAACCCTTCGCGCTCGGCTTCTTCGGTGACGCGCAGGCCGAACACCAGCTTGGCCACCAGGAACCCGACCACCGACACCACGCCGATCCAGCCCACGGTGATGCCCACGCCCAGGGCCTGGATACCGACCTGGTGGACGATGTCGTAATCGCCACCCTTCTGGCCGCCCAGCGAGGCCGCCGAGAACACGCCGGTCAGGATGGCGCCGATGATGCCGCCCAGGCCATGCACGCCGAACACGTCCAGGCTGTCGTCGGCACCGAGCAGGCGCTTCAGGCCGGTGACGCCCCACACGCACAGCACGCCGGCGGCCAAACCAATGACGATGGCGCCGAACGGACCGACGGTGCCGCAGGCCGGAGTGATACCGACCAGGCCGGCCACCATGCCCGAAGCCACGCCCAGCGCGGAGGATTTGCCCTTGATGATCTTCTCGGTGAGCGACCAGCCCAGGATGGCGGCCGCGGTGGCCAGCAGCGTGTTGAGGAAGGCCAGCGCCGCACCGGCATTGGCTTCCAGGTTGGAACCGGCGTTGAAGCCGAACCAGCCCACCCACAGCAGCGAGGCACCGACGAAGGTCAGGGTCACGTTGTGCGGCTTGATCGCCTCACGCCCCAGCCCGGCACGCTTGCCGACGAAGTAGGCGCCGACCAGGCCGGCGATACCGGCGTTGATATGCACCACGGTGCCGCCGGCAAAATCCAGCGCGCCCAGCCCGAACAGGTACCCGCCGGTGGCCCAGACCATGTGCGCCAGCGGCAGGTAGCCGAAGGTGAACCAGATCACCGAGAACAGCAGCACCGCGGCGAACTTCACGCGCTCGGCGAAGGCACCGACGATCAGCGCGCCGGTGATGCCGGCAAAGGTGGCCTGGAAGGCGACGAACACATATTCCGGCAGGCTCACGCCCTTGGTGAAGGTGGCCGCCAGCGTCTCGATGGTCACGCCCTTGAGCAGCGCCTTGTCCAGATTGCCGATCCACGCGCCTTCGCCCGAGAACGCCAGGCTGTAGCCGTACAGCACCCACAGGATGGTCAGCAGCGAAAATACCGTAGCGACCTGGATCAGCACCGACAGCACGTTCTTGGCGCGCACCATGCCGCCGTAGAACAGCGCCAGGCCCGGCACCACCATCATCAGCACCAGCAGGGTGGAGGTCAGCATCCAGGCGACGTCGCCCTTGTTGACCACCGGTGCGACCTCGGCGGCCGCAACCGGTGCCGCCGGCGGTTGCGCGGACGGCAATGGCTCGGTGGTGACCGGCTCGGTCGGCAACGGGGTGACCTGCGCACCGGACTGCGCCTGCGCGCTGCCCATGCCGCCCACCATCAGCGCGCTGAACAGCATCAGCATGCACACGCTGTAGAACCGGGCTTTCCACCCGGCAAAAAGAGCTGTCTTCATACGAACTCCGGAGGGGGTGGACTCAGAGTGCATCGGCGCCGATCTCGCCGGTGCGGATACGCACCACTTGCTCGATCGCGGTCACGAAGATCTTGCCGTCGCCGATCTTGCCGGTGCCGGCGGCGTTCTGGATCGCCTCAACCACCGCGTCCAGCCGGTCGTCGGTGACCACCGTTTCGATCTTGATCTTGGGCAGGAAGTCCACGACGTATTCGGCGCCGCGATACAGCTCGGTGTGGCCCTTCTGACGCCCGAAGCCCTTGACCTCGGTGACGGTGATGCCCGACACGCCAGCGGCAGACAGGGCCTCTCGGACCTCGTCGAGCTTGAACGGCCGGATGATGGCGGTGATCAATTTCATGCGCATACCCCGAAAGGTGGAAGGAACCGGCCGGCATTGCGCCGACCGGCGGTGTCATTCACCTGGATGCCAACCCCGGCATCCAATCGTTCGCAGAGCGCGCAGACCTCGGCCGATGCCATGCATCCGCCTCGTGGGAGAGGTCAGGCCCGCGCGGTGCGAACGGTGTGCTCTCTCGTACCCCCGGACTCCCCGGCGGTGCCAGGGAGCCATCGACCATGTGCGGCGATGGCGGAGGTGGGAGGGGGGCCTCCGCCATCACCGCGGTGGAACTCAGTTGCTGTAGTACAGCTGGTATTCCAGCGGGTGCGTTGCAGCACGGAACTTGGTGACTTCCTGCATCTTCAGCGCGATGTAGCCGTCGATGAAGTCGTCGCTCATCACGCCGCCGGCCTTGAGGAACTCGCGGTCCTGGTCCAGCGCTTCCAGCGCCTGGTCCAGGCTGGAGCACACCTGCGGGATCAGCTTCTCTTCTTCCGGCGGCAGGTCGTACAGGTCCTTGTCGCTGGGCGCGCCCGGGTCGATCTGGTTCTTGATGCCGTCCAGGCCGGCCATCATCAGCGCGGTGAAGGTCAGGTAGCCGGACTGCAACGGATCGGGGAAGCGCATTTCGATGCGGCGCGCTTTCGGATTGGTGACCCACGGAATGCGGCACGAGGCCGAGCGGTTACGCGCCGAATAGGCCAGCATCACCGGTGCTTCGAAGCCCGGCACCAGGCGCTTGTAGCTGTTGGTGCCGGAGTTGGCGAAGGCGTTGATGGCGCGGGCGTGCTTGAAGATGCCGCCGATGTACCACAGCGCCAGCTGCGACAGGCCGCCGTAGCCGTCGCCGGAGAACAGGTTGGTGCCGCCCTTGGTCAGCGACTGGTGCACGTGCATGCCGCTGCCGTTGTCGCCGACGATCGGCTTGGGCATGAAGGTGGCGGTCTTGCCGTTGCGGTAGGCGACGTTCTTGATGATGTACTTCGTCGTCAGCAGCTCGTCGGCCTTCTGCACCAGCGAGGAGAACTTGGTGCCGATCTCGCACTGGCCGGCGGTGGCCACCTCGTGGTGGTGCACCTCGGTCTCGATGCCGACCTGCTCCAGGGTCTTGATCATTTCCGCACGCAGGTCGTGCAGGGTGTCGGTCGGCGGGACCGGGAAGTAACCGCCCTTCACGCCCGGACGGTAGCCGCTGTTGCCGCCGTCGTACTTGGCGCCGGTGTTCCAGGCCGCTTCTTCCGAGCCCACCTGGAAGAAGGTGTGGCCCATGTCGTTGGCGAAGCGCACCGAATCGAAGATGAAGAATTCCGGCTCGGGGCCGAAGAAGGCCTGGTCGGCGATGCCGGAGGACTTCAGGTAGGCCTCGGCGCGCTTGGCGATACCGCGCGGGTCGCGCACGTAGCTCTGCATGGTGGCCGGGTCGAGGATGTCGCAGGTCAGCACCACGGTTGGATCGGCGAAGAACGGATCCAGGTACGCGGTACCGGCGTCCGGCAGCAGCACCATGTCCGACTCGTTGATGCCCTTCCAACCCGCGATGGAGCTGCCATCGAACATCTTGCCTTCTTCGAACAACGCCGGCTCGATGATGTTGGCCGGAAAGGTCACGTGCTGCTGCACGCCACGCATATCGACGAAGCGCAGATCGACGAACTCGACCTTGTTGTCCTTGATCAGCTTTTCAACATTTTCCACGGACATCGGAAGAAACCTCGGATTGGAGTGAAATGGCTCGTGGGCGGTAGTACAGCAGGGACCATGCCAAGCTGCGTCGCTTCACAAGTCGTTGATTTTACTGACCTCGGTCGAGATCGCTACTGCTGCAAAACACCACTGTGGTGCAAACCGACCCCATCGTGCACCAATATGGTGCATGTCGCAATGCACTATTCTTTCGCCTCCCCCGCACTCCTCTCCCGCCCGATGTCCGACCTCATTTCCGCCCTGTTGCTGGGCATGCTTGAAGGCCTCACCGAATTCCTGCCGATCTCCAGCACCGGCCACCTGCTGATCGCCGAACAATGGCTCGGACGCCGTTCTGACTTCTTCAACATCGTCATCCAGGCTGGCGCGATCCTGGCGATCTGCCTGGCGCTGCGGCAGAAGCTGTGGACCCTGGCCACCGGCCTGGGCGAGCGCGCCAACCGCGACTACGTGCTCAAGATCGGCGTGGCCTTCCTGGTCACCGCGGTGGTCGGGCTGATCGTGCGCAAGGCCGGCTGGCAGCTGCCGGAAACCATCCATCCGGTGGCCTGGGCGTTGCTGATCGGCGGTGTGTGGATGCTGGTGGCCGAGCATTTCGCCGGCAAGCTGCCCGAGCGCGAGGTGGTGACCTGGAAAGTGGCCATTGCCGTGGGCCTGGCGCAGGTGGTGGCCGGTGTGCTCCCGGGCACCTCGCGTTCGGCCTCGGCGATCTTCCTGGCGATGCTGCTGGGCCTGAGCAAGCGCTCGGCGGCGGCGGATTTCGTGTTCATGGTGGGCATCCCGACCATGTTCGCGGCCAGCGGGTATGCCCTGCTGGAGATGTACAAGGACGGCGGCTTCGGCAGCGAGAACTGGGCCGATGTGGCAGTGGCCTTCGTGGCGGCGACCATCACCGGCTTTGTGGTGGTGAAGTGGCTGCTGGGCTACATCAAGAAGCACCGCTTCACGGTGTTTGCGGTCTACCGCATCGTGCTGGGCGCCGCCCTGCTGCTGTGGCTGCCGGCGCTGGCCTGAGACCGCTACGCGGTCGCGTGTCGTGCCCGGCTGAGCCGGCGCGGCATGCAAGGCACATGGCCGGGCAGGACTTGCGTCATTGCCCTGGCCGCGCGGTGGCGGTATCACTGACATATCGATCACCGGGAGCCGCCGCATGCGTGCCGTGTTGTTTGCCCCTGCACTGCTGGCAGCGGGCGTGACGGCCTGCGGGCCGAGCACGCCGCCGCAGGCGCCCGGATCCAGCGCCGACGCTGCTGCCGCCGAGCCGGCCGCGACCAGCTCGATCGCCGCCGACAACGCGCCACTGCAGGCCGCGTTGCGGGCGCAACACTGGCAGCTGCAGCAGGCCAGCGATGCGCACGGCACCTCCTTGGGTAGCCTGTTCGTCGCCGGCACACCGCCCTTGCAGCTGGATTTCAGCGATCACCGCATCCAGGTCAGCCAGACCTGCAACGCATTGGGCGCCGATTACAGCGTGGCGCAGGCGCATTTGCAGATCGGCCGGGTGGTGTCGAGCAAACGCCTGTGCGCGCAACCGCGGCGGATGGCCCAGGAACGCGCCGCCAGCGAGTTGCTGTCAGGCCGCTTCGCGGTGGCGCTGAACACCGCGCAGACCTCACCGCAGCTGACCCTGATCCGCAGCGACGGCACCCGGCTGGTGTTCGGCGGTGTCGCCACGGCCGACACCCGCTACGGTGGACCCGGTCAGACGCTGCTGATCGAAGTGGCGGCCGATAGCGTGGCATGCGGGTCCGACCCGGCGCGCCAATGCCTGCAACTGCGCGAGCAGGATGCGGCAGGGCAGCCTGTCACCCAGACCTGGCAAGTCTTGGAGAGCAAGATCGAAGGCTTCGAGCACGAAGCCGGCATCCGCACCCTGCTGCGGGTCACCCGCTACCCGGCCGCCGCAGGCACGGACGGCGCGCCGGTGTACGTGCTCGAGCAGATGATCGAAGCCAGCGGTTGACCCGGTGTGGCGGCGAGCGTGCGATTGACGCCGCACGCACCAGGTCACCATGGGCCGCAACCGGCCCCACGCCGACCTGACCCGTGGCGCAGGACCGTGCGTTACCGTCAGCGCAGCGCCGGATTCAGCGTGTAGGTGCCGTGCAACGCCGCCTCGGCCAATACGTGGCCCTGGATCGCCGACAGCACATCGGCCGCGGTGAAGGTCTCGGGCAGGCTGAGCTGCGCCACGTCCAGCGCAAACACGCGGAAGAAATAGCGGTGCACACGCAGGTCGTTGAACGGCGGGTACGGGCCGTCGTAGCCCAGATAATTGCCAGCCATGTCGGCATTGCCGGCAAACCATTCGGTATACGAATTCAGGCCCTGGCGCGCACCGGCCGGGCCGGCCGGCTGCTGCTTGCCCTTGGGCACGAAGCCGTCGCTGCAGCTGCCTGCGGCGATCTCATGCACGTCGGCGGGGATGTCGGCCATCGCCCAATGCACAAAATCGGTGCGTGGCTGATCGACCGGGATCTGCACGTCGTCGCGACCCACGGTTTCCGGCACGGTCGGCACATCCGGGTCCAGGCACAGCAGCGCGAACGACTGCGTGCCGCCCGGCACCTCGCTCCAGGCCAGATGCGGGTTGCGGTTGGGGGCAAAGCCCTCGGGCGTTCCGGCGGCAAATTCCACCGCGATGGGCTTACCGTTTTCGATGCTGTTGCTGGTCAGGCGCATGCAGGGGTCTCCGAGGCAATGAGGCCGACCAGGGTGCCTGGGTCCGCGCCGCAGAGGAAGCCATCGCCATGGAACCCTCTGGTGCGCCCGGCCGGGTTTATCGCGGCCGGTTCAGCACGCCAGCGAACGCCGCGGCCACGTGATCGTGCATCGGCAACGTGGACGCTGCAGCGCCCGCGTGCGCGTGGCAGGGAGCGCCATATTCATCCGGCCAATCCGCACCGAGCGTAGGAGCGGACCCGGCCGCGACAGTGCCTTCTCGGTAACGCCACATCATTTCGGTGGCGACGCATCGTCGGTGGTCGAGTCCGTCGGTAACGCCTCGTCGCGGCCGGGGCCGCTCCTACGGGGTGGTGCGGGCTACGCCGCCGAAGGCCGCCCCGGGCGCCGGCCGCGCCCATCGGGCAGGGAGCGCCACCTTCGTTCGCCGACCAATCTGCCCCCATTCGTAGGAGCGGACCTGGCCGCGACGGGGCGGTATCGGTAAAGCCACATCATTCGGTGGCGACCCATCGTCGGCAACGCCTCGTCGCGGCCGGGTCCGCTCCTACGAGGTGGTGCGGGCTGCGCCGCCGAAGGCGGCCCCGGGCGCCGGCCACGCCCACCGGGCAGTGAGCGCCACCTTCGTTCGCCGGCCAATCTGCCCCGACTGTTGTAGGAGCGGACCTGGCCGCGACGGGGCGGGATCGGTAAAGCCACATCATTCGGTGGCGACCCATCATCGGCAACGCCTCGTCGCGGCCGGGGCCGCTCCTACGGGGTGGTGCGAGCTGCGCCGCCGAAGGCCACCCCGGGCGCCGGCCGCGCCCACCGGGCAGGGAGCGCCACCTTCGTTCGCCGACCAATCTGCCCCCATTCGTAGGAGCGGACCTGGCCGCGACGGAACCTACCGGTGACGCTGCATCGTGGGTGGCCGCGTTCATCGGCAACGCCTCGTCGCGGCCGGGGCCACTCCTACGGGGTGGTGCGAGCTGCGCCGCCGACGGCATGCCGCACCGGGCGCCGGCCGCGCCCATCGGGCGTGAGCGCAGCCGTGCCGAGTGTTGCTCAGTCCTGCGGGTAGCCGAAGCGCACCGCGATCAGGGTGAGCAGATCGAACTGGGCGCCAAGCACGCTGCGGTAATCGCGCCAGCGCCCTGCGGCCAGGCGGGCCGGGCCGCGGGGTTCCACCAGTGGGAAGCGCAGCCCGAAGGCCTGCTCCAGCGCGTCGGAAATGCCCTGCGGGTCGCTTTCGATACCGTCCAGCCGGATGATCCGGTGCGGGTACAGATCGCGCTCGTGCAGCACCGCCAGCTGCTCCAGCGCGGCCAGCAGCCAGTCGGTGGCCTGCTGCGGCGATTGCAGCGCCAGTGGTGCCGGGGCACCGGCCGAGAGCCAGTCCAGCAGCATGTCGCGCGGGTCGCGCAGCGCGATCGCCAGGCGTCCCTCGGGCAGATGCGGGCGCAGCGCGGTGAGCAGGCTGTTGTCCCACCACAGCAGCCAGTCGATGACGTTGCCGTCGTCGATGCCGCGGCGCGCCAGCTGCGCCTTCCAGCCTTCCACCAGCGCCATCGGCGCAAGCTCGCCGGAGGCCAGCTGCTCGATGGTGCGGTAGCTCTGCAGCGCGTCCGACGGCGGGGTGGTGCCGTAGCGGTCGCCGCGTACCAGCGGGGTGGCGGCGTCCATCACCGCGATCAGGCGTTCGACATGCGAGCCGGGCACGCCCCAGACGAACAACGGGCGCGCGGTGACGGTGTCGGGAATGGTCCCCAGCGCCGGCCACTGCATCGGCTGCCTGGCGGCCTGCGGCGGCAACGGCAGCCGGTGCCGGGCCTGTTCGCGCTGGAACTGCATCCAGGTCGCCAGGGCCGCGTCGGGCTGGCCGGCGCGGTCCTGCACGTTGCCCAGCCATGGCCGCAGTACGGTCTGCTGCGGCGCCGGCAGGGAGTCGATCAGCGATTGCACGCAGGCGATCGCCGCCGGCGGGTCGCGCTCGAGCAGGGCTTCGACGATGCGCTGCTCACCGCTGATGCGGCCCGGCTCCACGGCCACGATCTGGCGCGCCACCATTTCCGCTTCCTCGGCATGGCCCTGCATGTCGTGCACGCGCATCAGCGCTTCCAGCGCCGGCAGGTGCTCGGGCATGGCCAGCAGCCAGCGCTCGATCACCGCCTGCGCCTGCGGCCCGCCGACCGGCTCCACCGCCAGGCGGGCCAGCCACAGGTCGTGCGCGTTGGCCGAGGTGGCCAGCGCCGCGTCCAGGGTGTCGCGCGCATCGTCCACCGCGCCCAGCCGCTCCCAGGCGGTGAGCAGCGCATGCAGGGTGCGGCGGTCGGCCGGCCAGTGCGCCAGCGCCAGGCGCAGGTGCGCGGCGGCCTGGTCGGGGCGCCCGGCCTGCAATTCCATCTCGCCGGCGAGCCGGCGCATGGCCGGGATGTCGCCGCCGGGCTGTGCCAGCACACCCTGCATCGCGGTCAGCGCATCGTCCAGGCGCCCCTGGCGCTGGGCCAGCTGGGCGATAAAGGCGCGCAGCGCGGTGCCGGGCGGATTGAGCTCCACCACGCGCTCGAACGCGCGCTCGGCGAAGGCGAAGTGTTCCTTCTGCAGGTAGGCAAAGCCCAGTGCGAACATCACCCGTGCATCGTCGGGCAACTGCTCGGCGGCGCGGGTGAGCAGCGCCAGCGCGCGGTCGCTCTGGCCGCGACGCATTTCCACCACGCCATCGACCGCCAGCAACTGCGGGTGCTCCGGCGCCAGCCGCGCAGCGGTGCGGCTCAGCCGCTCGGCTTTATCCAGATCGCCACGTGCCACCGCCAGATGCGCCTGCATCACGTAGGCGTTGAACTGGTTGGGGTCCAGCACGGTGCTGCGCGACAGCGCGGCATCGGCGGCGGCCAGATCACGCGCGGCCAGCAGCAGACCGGCACGCAGCAGGTGCAGATCGGCGTCTTCCGGGGTCAGGGTCAGCGCAGTGTCGATACTGGCCAGCGCCAGCGCCGGCTGCCCTTGCTGCTGCAAAGCCAGCCCGAGCCAGCGGTGCGGCTGCGCATCGTCCGGTGTGCTGGTGGCCCATTCGCGGGCCAGCGCCACCGCATCGTCGGCCGCATTACGGCGCAGGGCTTGAAGAATGGCGTCTTGCATGGCGGCGGTGTGTCCCGGACAAACCGCTATTGTAGCGATGCGCGCCGCGGCGCCGACCTACCGGGCGGCGGCCAGCCGCTCGGCCACCCAGCGTTCGGCAAAGCCGTCGCCACGGGCGTTTTCCAGGAAGCCGCAATGGCCGCCCCAGCGCGCGATCTCCAGCTGCGCATGCGCCGGCAGGCGCCAGGCGGCGAAGTCTTCGAACGGAATCACCGGGTCGTCTTCGGCCATCAGGATGTCCGAGGGCACCTGCAGCCCGGCCAGGCGCTCGCCGGCGATCGAGTAACTGTCGAAATAGGCCTCCAGCGAGCCATGCCCGGTGTGTTGCACCGCCAGCCAGGCCATCAGCTCGCGCATGTCCAGGGACAGGGTGGCGTCGTCGTAGCCGTGCTGGTCCGGGAACAGCTGGCGCTTGCGCAACAGCGATTCGCGCCATTTACGACGGAAATACCAGTCGTAGAATTGCGGGCCTTTTTCCAGCTGGGTCATCGTCGCCGCCGGATCCAGCAACGGACACACGGCCGCCACCCGTGCCAGCGGCAGACCGGCGGCCGGCGCACGCAAGGCCAGCCGCAGCGCGAAATTGCCGCCCAGCGAATACCCGGCCGCCAGCAGCTGCGCCGACGGGAAGCGCTGCCACAGATCGCAGGCAGCATTGACCACCTCGTCGATGCGGTCGGAGTGGAACAGGTCCACGTTGAGATGGTGGGTGCCGCCGTGGTCGCGAAAATTCAGCCGGAACACCTGGTAGCCCAGGCCGAGCAGACGCGCGGCGGTCAGCCGCATGTAGTTGGAGTCGGCGCTGCCTTCCCAGCCGTGCAACAGCAACACGGTGCCGCGTACCGGCGCATCGCCCGGCGGCACGCTCATCCAGCCCTGCAGGCGCACCCCGTCGCCGCCGTCGAGAATATGTTCGCTGGTGACCGCGCCACTGGCGGCCAGCAGCTGCCGGCTGCGCAGCCGGCGCAAGGCGCTGCTGCCCAGCACCGATTGCACGTGCGGATTACGCAGCCAGCGCGGCGGCTGGTAGTCGGAGGCGTTCATGCGCGCGCCGGGCCGGACGGTGGCGTGGCGGCCGTGGGAGCGATGCGCGCGTGCATTGCCGGCTCAGGACTCCATTGCGGCGATGATGCGTTGCCGCGAGGTCTCGGCCAGGCGGCGGCGGCCTTCGATATCGAACGCCCCGATCGGCGCCAGGAAATGCACTTCCGCCAACCGCGACGGCTCGCCCAGCAGGCGCACGATATTGGCAAAGAAACTCTCGCGCTCGCCGAAGGCCACCACCGCCTGCGCATTGCCGCGCACGCCGTAGCGCAGCGCCACCGGCTGCACCGGCACGCCGGCTTCCACCGCGGCCTGGAAGATGCGCGCATGGAACGGGCCCACTTCGGTGCCGCCGCGGGTGCGCCCTTCCGGAAACACGCCGACCGGCTTGCCGCTGCGCAGGCGCTGCAGCATTTCCTGCAGCACGCCGCCCAGCGATTCGGTGCTGCCGCGCTGGTGGAAGATGGTCTGGCCCTTGGTCGCCAGCCAGCCCACCAGCGGCCAGCCGGCAATCTCGCGTTTGGCCACAAAGCCCATCACGCGCTGGCTGTGCAGCATGGAGATATCCACCCAGCTGACGTGATTGGCCACGAACAGCGTCGCGCCCGACAGCGGCGTGCCCATCCGGCGCAGGCGGAAGCCGAAGATGCGCATCAGGTTGCCCTGCCACCAGCGGATCATCCGCTCGTCCAGGGTGTCCTCGCGACCGGTACGGATGCGCGCCAGCGACGGCGTCACCACGCACAGCATGGTGATCGGCAGGCAGAGGCACAGATGCAGCAGCAGCAACGGCACCCGATACAGGTACCGGAACCAACGCAACGCGCCGCGAGCGTCGCGCGTGGCGTCCAGGGATGACTCGCTCATTCGACCTACGGGACCGGTAACTGGGGAAGAAGGCGCATCTATTGTGACAGCAGCGTGGCGGCGGCGCAGTGCCGGCAGCGGGTGGCGCTGTTCCACCCATGCCATTGCCCGGTGGGTTCAGCCATGGGTGCGCGCCACCACCGCCAGGGTCAGCCGCGACACGCACACCCGCTTGCCGGCCGGATTTTCGATGACGATGTCCCAGACCTGGGTGCTGCGCCCCACGTGCACCGCGCGCGCGGTGCCGATGACCACGCCATCGGTGGCGGCACGCAGGTGGTTGGCATTGATCTCCAGCCCCACGCATATCTGGCTGGTCATATCCACGCACAGATTGCCCGCGCTACTGCCCAGGGTTTCGGCCAGCACCACCGACGCGCCGCCATGCAGCAGGCCATACGGCTGCCTGGTGCGGGTGTCGACCGGCATGGTGGCGCGCAGCCAATCATCGCCGGCCTCGGTGAACACGATGCCCAGATGCTCGATCAGGGTATTGCGGCTGGAAGCGTTGAGGGCGGTCAGGTCGACGGGGGCGCGGAAGGTCATGGATTGGGGAATCGGGAATCGGGAATCGGGAATCGCCACAGCGTTTGCGGGGCCTGATGCGATGCGGTGGCGGGTGGTTCACGCCGTGACGGTAACAGGCCGGGCGGGGTCGTTGCTTGTCGGACGCTGGCGGGATCGGCGCTACCTGCGGTGATCTCAGGGTCACTTACGGCTGGTGCGGGTTCTGGTGCTGCATGCTGTGCCGGGGCACGGTTCCGGCAGCGTAGTGCTCAGAGAATCGGCACCAGACCGGCGCCGAAGGCGGTGAGCATGCGCACCAGCAGCCACTTCGGCCCCACGTTGACCTCGGGGAAATCGCCGACCGCCACATAGCACCGGCGGAATTGCGGGTCTTGCCGTTTGAGTGGGAACGGGCAGCCCGGGCCGGGCTGGAATTCGTAGTTGGTGGCATAGCGCCAGGGCCAGAAATCCAGCACCGGCAGGGCCTCGGAGACCTTGCCCACGCTGTAGTTCAGGCCGCTGAGCACCGGCGGTTTTTCGCGCGGGGCCACGGTCCAGGCGTTTTCCGGGCTGATATCGCGCTCGATGCTGGCGGCCAGCGCCTGCGCAAAGCGCGCATCGTCGATCACCACCGCCGCTTCGGTGTTGTAGTTCTCGCTGCGCGGGTCGAAGTTGTGCGTGCCGATCACGCCGATGCGGCGGTCCACCACCAGCGACTTGGCGTGCAACCCCATGCGTGCGCCGGCACGGGTCACCGGCAGCGGCTTGTTGACCGCGCGCGTGCCCAGGAACGAGGGCCGGGTTTCGGTACGCAGCACGCGGCGATCGACCTCGCTGCCACCGCGCGCACGGCCGCCACCGCTGCTG
This sequence comes from Xanthomonas cassavae CFBP 4642, assembly GCF_000454545.1. NCBI lineage: Bacteria > Pseudomonadati > Pseudomonadota > Gammaproteobacteria > Lysobacterales > Lysobacteraceae > Xanthomonas > Xanthomonas cassavae. Next base: position 514,545 of record NZ_CM002139.1, on the reverse strand, counting down.
CCGCGCAACGTGCTCGCCGGCGCCCGCGCTGCGTCGCCTTCGCCACTGCCACTGCCACTGCTGCCACGCATCGCATTGCCGGCGGCGCTGCCACCGATCAGGCGATTGTCGCGGCTGTCTTGGTTGGTCTGCGATGCCGGGTTGAGCGGGTCCGGCACCAGGTTGGCGTAGTCCACCGGCGCATCCAGCGGAAACGGCTTGAACTCATAAACGTTGAAGCCCAGCTCGCGCATGTTGCGGCGTTTGAACTTGTAGGACAGCGCATACACGATGGGGTTGTCGGTGGCGGCCAGGCTATTGGTGGACACCACGATGCGCGGCGGCTGCGGGTGTTTGCGCAACGTGCGGAAGATCGCCTGCGCCTCGTCGGACAACACCAGATACGGCGTCTGCAGCAGCACTTCCTGCTGCGCACCGGCGATCAGGCCATCCAGTTCCGGCGCGGTGGAGACTGCCTTGGCGGCGTGTTCCCGGCGATGCTTCTGCGGCAGGTCGGCCACGTACAGCACACGCTGCACCGGCATGGCCGGGGTAACGAAGGCATCGCGCACGAACTGCGGATCGCGCGCCTCCTGGTCCACCCGCGCCACCCGGTCCGGGCGCCGGAACTGCACCGGCGGCATCTGCGGCGCGCCCTGTTCCAGCAGCAGCCGGCCCACATCGTTCAGGCGTTCGGCCGGCACGCTGCGCCGCGCGCGCCAGAACGCATCGAAGTTGGCGGCCATGGCACGCACCTCCGGCCCGGCCAGGATCACGTCGCGGTCGCGAAAGTTGTACTCGCTGTCCCAGTCGTAATAGTCGTCCTGGTAATTGCGCCCGCCAACCACGCCCAGCACGTCGTCCACCACCAGCAGCTTGTTGTGCATGCGCTGGTTGAAGCGTCGGAAACAGCACAGCACGCTGCCGGCATAATCGAAGTAATTGAGTTTGACCTTGCCGAAGGTGGGGTTGTAGATGCGCAGCTGCAGGTTTTCATGGCTGCTGGCGAGCGCGCCGAGAATCTGCAGGTCGGCGATCGCCGAGAGCTGGTCGATCAGGATGCGCACCTTGACCCCGCGCCTGGCGGCGTCGATCAAGGCATCCAGCACCATGCGCGCGCTGTCGTCCTTGTCGAAGATGTAGGTCTGCAGGTCGATGCTGCGGGTGGCACTGCGGATCAGGTTGAGCCGCGCCACCAGCGATTCTTCGCCATGGTCGACGATGGTGGCGTAGTGCCGCGGCGAGGCTGGTGTGGAGGCAGTGATGGCCTGCCCGCCCAGCGCGCGCAACGGCGAAGGCTGGGCGCAATGATTGGCCTGGGTGCATTCCACCACGGTGCTGCGTGCGGCAGCGGCGACACCGGCGGCGCGGTTGCGCTCGGTTTGCGACAGGCCGGCGCATCCGGTACCGAGCAACAGCGTTGCCAGCACGAGTACCCTCGACAGGAACTTCACGGGCGCCGCGCCTCCTGCAGCCGCCCACGCAGAATGAACGTCACCCTGTCGCCCAGGGCCATCTGCCACGCATTCATTCCATAACGTCCACGCAGGACCGTACCTCGGCTGATCACATCGCAATCATAGCCCGGCCGTGCGCATTCAGCTGGAGCCACGTGCAGGGTCTCAATGTGGGTGATTCCGCGAATGGTCAGGTTGCCGGTGATGTCTCCACCGTCCTTGATCGCCTCTTCGGTGTACGGCAGCGACTCGAATTCCACCACCGGGTAGCGCGCGACATCGAAGAAGTCCTCCCCGCGCATCCAGCCGGTATAGCGGTCCTTGCCCGGGATCTCCACCTGGGTGGCATCCAGCCGGAAGCGCACCTGCTGGCGCTTGTCCGGCAGCTCCACCACCTCACCGCGAAAGCGCGGGAAAAACCCCTCGATCTTCATGCCGAAGCGGGTTCTGATCTCGAACCCGAAGCGCGATTGCGCCGGGTCGATGGAATGCATCTTCTGCTGCGCCAGGCAGGGGAGCGTGACCCAGAGCGCGAGCCAGGCGAACCAGCGCAGCGACGATGACACCGATCAAGGCCACCAGAAGGCGGTCAGGCGGGCGATGCCCGGCTCGATGGTGGCCTCCAGCGGCAATGCCAGCAGTGCGATCGAGGCCGTCGGCATGCCGCGATAATCGCCGGTCTGGCCGCTGTGCATCAACGCCGCCAGCCGCTCCAGGCCGGGATTGTGGCCGACCAGCAACAGGCGCTCGGCCTCGCGGTGCTCGTCCACCAGGCTGGCCAGGGTGCCGGGGGTGGCTTCGTAGATGCGTTCGTCCAGACGCTGTTCGATATAGCCGGTGAGCTCAAGCACCGCCTCCAGGGTTTCGCGCGCGCGCCGGGCCGGCGAGCACAGCACCCGGTCCGGCACCAGCCGCTGTTCGCGCAGCCAGCGCCCGGCCGCCTCGGCCTCGGCGATGCCATGTGGCGACAGCGGACGATCCAGATCGGCCTGACCGGTATCGGCCGGCTCGGCATGGGCGTGTCGCAACAAGATCAATTCGCGCATGGGAACTTTCCGGTTCTAGGACTTCTTGAGCCACTTCAACAGCGGCTCCCAGTCCTGTTGATGGTCGCGCACCTGCGCCGAGCGGTAGTCGAACAAGCTGCGGCCCAACCCGGCCATGACCACGTAGGCCTGGGTGTCGCGCAATTGGGTCACCAGCGGATACGGCCAGCTGCCGATCATGTCGGCGGCCTGTTGCGAGGTCTGGGTCCACGGGCGGGCGCGGTTGAGCACCAGGCCCACCGGCAACTTGCGCTGGTGCACACGCGGCACCTTGGCCAGCGTGTTTAAAAAGCCCACCACCGCTTCGATATCCAGCGCCGAGGACAGCACCGGCACCACGATGGCATCGACATGGTCCAGGAAACCGCCCAGGTCATCGGCCATGGCACCGGCCGGCGCATCGATGATCAGCGCATCGGTGCCCTCGGGCAGCGCGGCCTGCCAGTTGCGGCGTTTGGTGGCATCGATCGGCAATACCGCGCTGTCCAGACTGGCCCGACGCTGCGCCCAGCGCGTGGACGAGCCCTGTGGATCGGCATCGGCCAGTACGGTGCGCTGGCCCTGCAACGCCGCGTATGCGGCCAGATTGGTGGCGATCGTGGTCTTGCCGACGCCGCCTTTGGAGGCGGCCACCAGGACTGTCTTCATGCACGCCTCGCTTCCGGGAGCTGGCCCGCAGCGTACACCGCGGCAAGGTGAGGAAGTAGTCGAAAGGCGTTAAACGCGACGACCGAGCGTTCGCGCGCGAAGCCACGGCACATGTGCCGGGCTGACAGATGCCGCTGTGGCGAGCGCCGCGCACACATGCCGCGCGTTGGACCAAGCGCCGTGCCTGGCTTTGCTGACCAAGGCCGCACATGGCCAGGACGGTGCAGTCATCGCAATGCAACATCCGAAGAGGCGTGGCGATAGTGCGAAGACCGCGCGTTAGGCGGGCAACCGCAGCACTGCGAGCAGCCCTTGGCCGTCAGCGGCGCGGTCCGCTCACGCCACCAGCCGCGCCAGCAGCCAGGACCAGGCGGGCAAGGTCAGCAACGACAGCAGGATGCTGTAGCCGACCATCGCGGCGGCCAGGCGCGGCGTCAGCCGATGCGAGATGGCCAACGCGGCGGCGGTGATCATGGTGGGCATGGCCGATTCGAGCACACTGGTCTGCAGCATCAGCCCGTGCAGGCCCAGCGCCCAGGACAGCGGCAGCGCCAGGATCGGCATCACCGCCAATTTGAAGACCAGGCCCAGCGCCAGCGGCTTGAGCTCGTCGGCCGGCAGGCGCAGTTGCAGTGAAAAGCCCACCGCCAGCATCACCAGCGGCAGCATGGCATCGGCCAGGCTCTTCAGGCCGGAGCCGATCCAGGCCGGCGGCTGCTCGGGCATCAGGGTCAGCGCAAACAGCAGTGCCCACAGCGGCGGGAATTTCAGCACCCGGGCCAGGATCGTCCTGGCGGTGGGCGGGGCGTCGCCGCTGTACCGGGCCAGCACGTACAGGCCAACGGTGGACAGCAGCACGAAGGTGCCGAACTGGTCGTAGACCACCGCGTAGGGCAATGCCCGATCGCCGAGCATTGCGCGCACCATCGGAAACCCGATGAAGCTGGAGTTGGTGAACACCACGCACATCAGCAAGGCGGCGTAATCGGCGCGGCCGATGCGCAGCAGTCGGCTGCAGCCCCACAGCAGCGGCACGATCAGTGCGGTCAACAGCCAGGGCGTGGCGATCACCCCGCCCAGCGAGGCATCCAGATGCAGCCGTGGCACATAGGTCAGTACCGACGCCGGCAGGCAGACGTACAACACGATGCGGTTGAGCACATCGGCGCTGTTGTCCGGCAACACCTTGAGCCGCGCGAACACCAGGCCAAGCCCCAGCATCGCCAGGATCAACGCAAATGCATCCACCGCCATGGCGTGATCGTGTCCGTTGGAAAGCCTGGCACAGCATCGCACGGCAGGCGGCAGGCCCGAACCGGTGCGTGGCAGCGCCTGGACCGGGCATGCGCGACGCGCGATCCGAAGCGGGGATCGTCAAACAGACCGGTGCCTCAAGCGCAGTCCGCCACAAGCTCTCGCATGCGGAAAGGACCGTGCGGCGTGAGGTTGATCTGTGCTCTGCGTACAGCTGTGCGTCGTGGTGATGGCGTCCCGCAGCTTCTCGCCCAAAAGCTCAACGTTGACCGAGCCTGGTCATCGAGCCAATGCATGCAAGGCATGATTTGCACCTGCACATCGGCCATCTCGATGGTGGCCTGCAGCATTTACCTCGCCGCCAACCGTCCGACACGCGTTGACAGCATGGATGCCGCCAACACGCCTGCGAACGTCCTTACGACATGCCCCCGACAATGCCCGGGCAACGGCCATGCAGCCAAGCCAGCGATCCAACCCATGGCCGGCCGCAACGGCGACCGCAGCACCACCCGTGCTGCGGGCTGTCCCCGCAGCACGACGCCTTAGCTTACGGAAACGCCGGCGGGTTGGCCTGCCACGCCGCATGGACTTCGGCCAGGCTGGCGCGCTCAGCCTCGCGCCAGTCCGGCAGCAGGCTGGCGTAGTTGGCGGTGCTGCTCCAGCGGTCCGGCCAGGTCCGCACGGCGGCGGCATACCACTCGGTCGCCTCCTGCTTGCGTCCGGCCCGCCACAGGGCCAGGGCGGCCGCGGTCGGCAGCCATTCCGGCGTGGCCGGACGGCCGTTGGCCAGGTTGGCCCACTGCTGCAGCGCCTTGTCCGGCTTGTCGGCGCGCAACAGGTCCCAGCCATAGCTCCAGGTGATCGTGCGGTATTGCTGGCTGCCATTGGAGACCAGGGCCAGCGCGCCCTGGTACAGCTCGTCGCCCAGCTGCGTGCGCCCGCCCGCGTAGGCCAGCGAGGCCAACTGCGCGCGAGGCTCGGCGGCGCGTGCGTCACGTTGCACCATCGCGGCCAGCCGGTCGACGACAGCATCGCCCTGCCCTTGCACGGCCACCACCGGTCTGGTCGTGGCACGGTCTTCGTCGAAATAGAACTCCTTGGGCTTGGGCAGGTTTTGCGCCTGCGCCAACGACCACGCGCCTCCAAGCAGGGCCAGTGCGGCCCATGCGTATTTCCTTTTCACTGTGTTTTCCCCTGACAGCAAACGACCCTTCCCGTTCCCATCCTACCCGCAGCGCGTCGGCTGCGCATCCGCATGCGAACGGGCGCGTGAAGGCTGACTGTTACACTTGCGCCGCCGTTTTGGAAACCGACGGGCGGGTCAGATAGTTACAGATGACACGCACCGGGTCCCAGCCACCCTTTCCGGGCACGCCATGACCAGTACTGCAGCACTTTCCTCTCCCGACTCTGCCAACACGCCGGAGCTCGGCCAGGTGGATGCGGACTACACGCTGGAGCACAAATACACGCGCGCCGACGGCCGCATCTACCTGTCGGGCGTGCAGGCGCTGGTGCGGCTGCCGTTGATGCAGCGGCTACGCGACCAGGCCGCCGGCCTGGACACGGCCGGTTTTGTCAGCGGTTATCGCGGCAGCCCGCTGGGCGGGCTGGACCTGGAACTGTGGCGCGCGCGCAAGCATCTGGACGCGGCCAGGGTGACCTTCACCCCCGGCCTCAACGAGGACCTGGCCGCCACCATGGTCTGGGGTACCCAGCAGACCAACCTGTTCCCCGGCGCCAAGGTGCAGGGCGTGTACGGCATGTGGTACGGCAAGGGCCCGGGCGTGGACCGCAGCGGCGACGTGTTCAAGCACGGCAATGCCGCCGGCACCTCTCCCTACGGCGGCGTGCTGGCGCTGGCCGCCGACGACCACGCGTGCCGCAGTTCGACCCTGCCGCACGGTTCGGAAGACGAGTTCGTCAGCGCGATGATGCCCATCCTCAACCCGGCCGGGGTGCAGGACATCCTGGACATGGGCTTGCTGGGCTGGGCGATGAGCCGTTACACCGGCCGCTGGATCGGCTTCAAGACGATTGCCGAAACGGTGGAATCGTCCGCCTCGGTCGAGGTAGACCCGTTCGCGCGCACCATCGTGCTGCCGGAGGACTTCGCACTGCCGCCGGGGGGCTTGGGCATCCGCTGGCCCGACCCGCCGGTGGACCAGGAGATGCGCCTGCATCGCTATGCAGTGGCCGCCGCGCAGGCGTTCGCCCGCGCCAACGGCATCGACAAGGTGGTGCTGGATTGCCCACAGGCGCGGCTGGGCATCGTCACCACCGGCAAGAGCTACCTGGACGTGCTGCAGGCACTGGAATACCTGGGCCTGGATGCGCGCGCCTGTGCGCAGATCGGCATCCGCGTCTACAAGGTGGGCATGACCTGGCCGCTGGAACCGGTGGGCATCAGCGCGTTTGCGCACGGGCTGGAAGACATCGTGGTGGTGGAGGAAAAGAAGGCCTTCATCGAGCGGCAGATGAAGGAGCTGTTCTACAACTGGCCGGCCAGCGCCGGCGCGCGGCCGAGCATCGTCGGCAAGTACGACGAGCAGGGCGCGTGGATTCTGCCCTCCACCGGCGAGTTGACCCCGGCCACCATCGCGGCGGTGATCGGCAGACGCATCCAGCGCCTGCTGCAATCGAGCACGATCAATACCGATTCGATCGAGCAACGGTTGCGCTGGATGGAGGCCAAGGAAGCGGAAATGGCCTTGCCGCGCGCGCAGTTCCCGCGCGTGCCGCATTACTGCTCCGGCTGCCCGCACAACACCTCCACCGCCGTGCCGGAAGGCTCGCGTGCACTGGGCGGCATCGGTTGCCACTACATGGTGACCTGGATGAATCGCGCCACCGACACCTTCACCCATATGGGCGGCGAAGGCGTCACGTGGTCCGGGCAGGCGCCGTTCACCGACACCCCGCATGTGTTCCAGAACCTGGGCGATGGCACCTACTTCCACAGCGGCTCGCTGGCGATCCGGCAGTCGGTCGCCACCGGCGTCAACATCACCTACAAGATCCTCTACAACGATGCGGTGGCGATGACCGGCGGGCAGCCGGTGGACGGCACCCTCACCGTGCCCGACATTGCGCATCAGCTGCGTGCCGAAGGCATCCACGACATTGCGGTGGTCAGCGACGACATCGGCAAATGGACACGGCGACGTGACCTGTTTCCGCCTGAGATCGCGTTTCACGATCGTGGTGAACTGGATGCCGTGCAGCAGCACCTGCGCACGGTCAAGGGCGTGTCGATCCTGATCTTCGACCAGACCTGCGCCACCGAAAAACGCCGCCGCCGCAAACGCGGCAAGCTGATCGACCCGCCCAAGCGGGTGATGATCAATTCGCTGGTGTGCGAAGGCTGCGGCGATTGCGGCGAGAAGAGTTTCTGCGTGTCGGTGTTGCCGAAAGACACCGAGTTCGGGCGCAAGCGCCAGATCGATCAGTCCAACTGCAACAAGGATTATTCCTGCGTGTCGGGCTTTTGCCCGAGCTTTGTCACCGTGCATGGCGGCGCACCGCGCAAGGGCAAACAACGCGACGCCAGCGCATTGCTGGAGACGCTTCCCGCACCGCCGCAGCGCACGGCGCTGGAGCAACCCTGGAATATCCTGATCACCGGCGTCGGCGGCACCGGCGTGGTGACCATCGGCGCACTGCTGGGCATGGCCGGGCATCTGGAAGGCAAGGGCGCCACGGTGCTGGACCAGACCGGCCTGGCGCAAAAAGGCGGCGCGGTGACCACGCATATCCGCATCGCACGCCAGCCCGACGATATCCACGCAGTGCGTATCGCTGCCGGCGAAGCGGATCTGGTACTGGGCTGCGACATGGTGGTGGTCAACGATTACTGGGCGTTGTCCAAGGTGCGCGACGGGCGTACGCAGGTGGTGCTCAACACCTATGAAGCAATGCCGGGCACGTTCACCACGCAACCAGACTTACAGTTTCCCGCTGCCGAAATCATCGCCGGTGTGCGCACTGCGCTCGGTGGCCAGGAGCCGCTGTTGCTGGATGCCACGCAGCTGGCAACTGCGTTGTTGGGCGATGCGATTGCCAGCAATCTATTCGTGCTGGGCTACGCCTGGCAGCATGGACTGGTGCCGCTGTCGCATGCGGCGCTGATGCGTGCGATCGAACTCAATGGCGCGGCAGTTGCGATGAATCAGCAGGCATTCGCCTGGGGCCGCCTGGCTGCGATCGATCTGCCGGCGGTACAACGCGCCGCGGGCTTGGCGCACGTGGGCACGCCGGCAGCGACGCATGCCGACACACCGCCGGCACGTGGACCGGGCAGTTGGGAAGATCATGATCTCGGCGGCCAGAGCGCGCCACGCGCGTTGGCGCAAACCGACGGCAGCACGCTGCACGGCGATGTCGACGCGCCGATGCGTCCGCTCGACGACGAGCAGCCGGCGCAGTCGCTGGAAGAAGCCATCGCGCGTCGCATCGCGTTCCTGACCGACTACCAGGATGCGGCCTACGCGCAGCGCTATCGCGTACTGGTCGAGCGCGTACGCAGCCACGAGACACAGCGCGTGCCCGGCAGCAGCGCACTGACCGAAGCGGTCGCCCGTTACGCCTTCAAGCTGATGGCCTACAAGGACGAGTACGAAGTGGCGCGGCTGTACACACGCGGCGATTTCCAGCGCCGGCTGCAGCAGCAGTTCGAGGGCGACTACACGGTGCGCTTCCATCTGGCACCACCGTTGCTGGCCAGGAAGGATGCGCAGGGCAACCTGATCAAGCGCGAGTACGGGCCGTGGATGTTCACCGCCTTCAAGCTGCTGGCGCGGTTGAAGTTCCTGCGTGGCGGCAAGCTCGACCTGTTCGGCTACAGCGCAGAACGACGTGGCGAGCGTCAGCTGATTGCCGACTACAGTGCGACCGTGGAGACACTGCTGGAACGGCTGGATGCCGACAACGTCGGCCTGGCCGCACAGATCGCCAGCATTCCCGAACATATCCGCGGCTATGGCCACATCAAGCATGCGCACCTGCAGGAAGCCAAGGCGCGCGAAGCGGCGCTGCTGGCGCAATGGCGCAATCCGAAGGCGTTGCATGTGGTGCAGACGGCGTGATGTCGCCGAACGACTACGTTTCGTTAATGTCGCCGCTCAACGACAATTTGTGAAGATGATTGATTGCGCGGGCAGGATCGGCATGCCAATGTAACCATGGATACCGTCCGCACTCCTTCCGATGTCGGCAACATCATCCGCTCCAGGCGCAAACGCCTGGGCTGGGATCAGGCTCGCCTGGCCCGCGAAATCGGCGTGAGCCGGCAATGGATCGTCGATATCGAGAAAGGCAAACCGCGTGCGGAGCTGCAGCTGATCCTACGAGCGCTGCAGGCGCTGGGGCTGGAGTTGATGATGGGTCCAGGCGTTGCTCAGGTTTCGGAGGTGCGCGCGCCTGATCGCCACACTGTAACGCCGATCAATCTCGACGCGGTCATTGAACATAACCGGGCCAACCCATCGTTGGGAACGACTGTTTTCAATGCGTTTAAGGAAACTCTGAACAACTCCCCCTGATCCTGCGACAATCGCACAGAGGCACCAGGACGATGACGATGCAACTGACCTTCGGCGACGCGGAGTACAACAGCAAGCGCANTGCCGAAAACGGCAAAAAACCGGGGGGTTGAGCGCCCTCAGCGCGGCGGATGTGGCGTGTTTCGTTTTCCGGCTGCGTTGATCAGACCATCCTTAACAACAACATCTTCAAGAATCAATCCTTGCCGCTCGATGGACTGAAAAACCCTGGATTAAATAAATACCCCTCGATTATCGGTGCACGCGTTAAAAAAGATCCAGCCAATGAAAACTTGCATAAGCAGTTATCAGCAGCTAATCACTTGAAGGTTGGCGAGACGGTAGCTGATAGTTTGAAGATTGGCGAGGCAACGAAACTGTCCAATGTCATATCGACACCTTCTGAAAAGAAGCGCGATCCGTGAGGCTGGTCGCACTGATCGAAAACCAGGTGATCGGCCATCTGGCGCCCGATAAGCGTGGGCATCCACGATTCACCTGCGCGCCGGACTGGCAGCAGTCGAAAAATGCGATACCGCTGTCGTTGAACCTTCCCCTCAGCAAGGAACATCACCCGACCGAGGCGATCAGTGCAGTGCTGTGGGGCCTGCTGCCAGACAACGAAGCCATCTTGCAACGCTGGGCATCCAGGTTCCAGGTTTCGCCGCGCAATCCGCTGGCCCTGTTGTCGCATGTCGGCGAGGATTGTGCTGGTGCGGTGCAGTTCGTCACCGAAGCTAGGCTCGAGGATGTCCTGTCCGGCGCCAGCGATGGCATCGAACCGCTCACCGATGGCAAGCTGGAAGCACGCTTGCGCAGGCTGCGCCAGGACATCGGTGCGGCGCGCCAAGTCGATGACGTTGGACAGTTCAGCCTGGCCGGCGCGCAGGCCAAGATCGCATTGCTGCACGACGGCCTGCAATGGGCCATCCCGGCCGGACGCATCCCGGCTACGCATATCCTCAAACCATCGAGCGGCGAATACGACGGGTTCGTCGAGAACGAGCTGTTCTGTCTACGCTTGGCGCACAGCATCGGCCTGCCGACCGCAGCCGCCCAGGCGCCCAGGCGCTGCGCGTCGGCGCTGAAACCGCCATTTGCGTCGAACGTTACGACCGCATCCTTATCGACGGAGTGCTGCTGCGCATCCACCAGGAAGATACCTGTCAGGCGCTGGGGGTGATCCACACATCAAGTATCAGAACCAGGGCGGTCCTGGGGTGGAGGCGATCTCACAACTCGTATGGACGCACTCGTCGCACCCGCGGCAAGACGTCGAAACCTTGTTCCAGGCCCTGGTCTTCAATTACCTGATCGGCGGCACCGATGCGCATGCGAAGAACTATTCACTGCTGCTCGGCGAAGGCAGGCAGGTTCGCCTGGCGCCGCTATACGACCTTTCCAGTGCTCTGCCGTATCCCCAGCTGCAGCGACGTCGGATCAAGCTGGCAATGAAGATGGGCAGCCATGATTGCTGGCGGGACATCCGTCCAAGCGACTGGATACAGGTCGCCAGCACATTGCGCCTGGATGCATCTGAGTGCCTTGCATGGATGCGCCGGGCCGTTAGCGACATGCCCGATCGAGCGCACGAACTCCTTGTCTCGCTTGCGCGAGAAGACCTCGCGCACCCGATCCTGGATGCTCTGGTGGAGGAAATCGCCAACGCTTGCAGCCGTATGCGCAAGCTGTTGCAGCAGGAGTAATCGGTTCAATACCGTTATACACGGCAGCCGGCGTATCCAATCGATGCGACGTCAATCGAAATGCGGCCCACGCATCAGGCGAATCGGCCCGCGTGCGGTGGCAAGGTCCACCGTTCGGCCCTGTTGGGTGATGCGCACCAGGCCCTTGCCTGCTGCATCGGCGGCAACCGCGCGCACCTGCGGCATCAAGGCACGCCACACCGCCACGTCATCGCTCAGTGCGCGCGCAACCTCCGAAGGACAGATGGAATGCTGCGGCAGCCGCTGTGCCAGCAGCTGCCGCATGACCGCGACAATCTGCGCATCGGCCGGCCGCTGCGCGCTGACCACCCGCGCTTACAGCGGACGCAGCAGACGCAGGCCGAACCAGTCCTTGGCATCGTTCCAGCCATGGGTGACCTTGAGCCCGGCCGCAGCGGCCAGTTCGGCAAAGCGCGCATCGGTGTATTTGTAGCTGTATTCGACCTGCATCGCTTCGCCTTCGGCGAAGACAATGTCCTGCCCACCCACCTGGACGCGCTGGTCGCGCTGGCTGATCAGGAAGGTCTCGATGCGACCGCGTTCGCGCGCATACGCCGCATGGTGACGGAAACCGTCGAGATCGAAATCGCTGCCGATCTCGCGGTTGAGCCGCGCCAGCAGGTTCAAGGTGAACTCGGCGGTGACGCCGGCGGCATCGTTGTAGGCCGCCTCGATCAGGCTGGCGTCCTTGTCCAGATCGATGCCGATCAGCGCGCAGCCGTCGCTGCCCATGGTCTGGCGCATCGCATCCATCAGCGCGATGGCCGCGGTGTCGGTGAAATTGCCCAGCGTCGAGCCGGGGAAGAACACCAGATGGCGACGCGCCGGACGCTGTGCATCCGGTAGCCGCAGCGGCTTGGTGAAGTCGGTGCAGACCGGCAGCATCTGGATCTGCGGAAACTGCCGGGCCAGCCGTGCGGTGCTTTCCAGCAGCGCAGTGCGCGAGATTTCCAGCGGCGTATAGGCCACCACATCACGCAGGCCCTGCAGCAGCAGCTCGGTCTTGCGGCCACTGCCGCTGCCGTATTCCACCATGTGCACACCGGCACCGATGGCCTGGGCAATCGAACCCATGCTGGCTTCCAGCAACCCCAGTTCGGTGCCGGTGAGGTAGTACTCCGGCTGCCGGGTGATGGCTTCGAACAACTGGGAGCCGCGCGCGTCGTAGAAATACTTGGAGGGCAAGGTCTTGGGCGTCTGCGACAGACCGGCCAGCGCGTCGGCGGTGATGTCGTCCGGCTGTGGACGCAGATCGGTCAGCGCAGCATGGGCGCGTTGCATGGCATGGGCGGCAGCGTTCACGGCAGATCCTTGGCAAGGCGCACACCGGCAAACTGCCAGCGCGCATCGGAGGGGAAAAAGTTGCGATAACTGGCGCGCATGTGGCTGGCCGGCGTGGCGCAACTGCCGCCACGCAGCACCCATTGCGCGTTCATGAATTTGCCGTTGTATTCGCCCAGCGACCCTGGCCACGGCACGAAGCCCGGATACGGCAGGTACGCGCTGCCGGTCCACTCCCAGACATCGCCGAACAACTGCTGCACGCCGGTATCCACGGCCTGCGCGCCGCGCGGATGCAAGGCGTCGCTGTCGACGAAGTTGCCCTGCACCGGCACGCCGGTGGCGGCCAGTTCCCATTCGGCTTCGGTCGGCAGGCGCGCGCCGGCCCAACGCGCGAAGGCGTCGGCCTCGAACAGGCTCAGATGGCAGACCGGCGCATGCGGATCGCGCGCGCGCCATCCGTCCAGGGTGAACTCGCGCCCCTGCGCATCCCAGTACAGCGGATGCTGCCAGCCCTGCGCCTGCACCATCGACCAACCGTCGCTGAGCCAGGCACCGGCATTGCGGTAGCCGCCGTCGTCGATGAACTGCTGGAATTCGGCATTGCTGACCACGCGGCTGGCCAGCGCATGCGCACCGACCAGTACCCGGTGACGTGGCGACTCGTTGTCATAGGCGAAGCGCTCGCTGTTCGGCCATGCGGGCGCGCCGATCTGTGCAATCTGCTCGTCGCGCGCATGCCAGCGCACCGCACTGCCAACGGCCAGCGGCGCTGCAGGCGTCTGGCGATAGGCAGGCTGCAACGGGTTACTCCACAGCGCATGCTTGATATCGGTCAGCAGCAGCTCCTGATGTTGCTGCTCGTGCTGGATGCCCAGCTGCACGATGGTGCTGGCCTGCGCATCCAGCAGGCCCTCGCGCAGGCGTTGCTGCATGTGCGTATCCACCGCCGCGCGGTAGTCGTGCACCTGTTGCAGCGACGGTCGCGACAACACACCGCGGCGCGCGCGCGCGTGCATCGGGCCAACGCTCTGGTAGTAGCTGTTGAACAGGAAGTCCCAGGCCGGATCGAACACGCGGTAGGCTGGATCGGTCTGCAGCACGAACCGTTCGAAGAACCAGGTGGTATGCGCCAGATGCCATTTGCTGGGGCTGGCATCGGGCATGCTCTGCACCATGGCGTCTTCGGCGCTCAGGGGTGCGGCGAGGCGATCGCTGAGCGCGCGAGTCTGCGCGTAGCGTTCCAACAGGCTGAGCTGCTGGTGCTGGTGGTCGACCAGCAAGGATGAGAGTGCAGACATCGCCGTATGCTTGGGCAGCGCCCGTGAACGCGCCGTGTCGGCGCGATCGCAGGCAGCGGTAAGCTATGAACATGTCATCGTTCTTGTTGTCCAGCCCGCTCCCTGCCTCTCTGGAGTGGACACACCGCCAGCAGGCATTCGCGCTGCCCGGCGAAGTCGTTTATCTGGACGCCGCTTCGCGCGGACCATTGCTGCGTGCGGTGCAACAGGTGGCGCACCAGGCCGTGGATGCGCTGGCCGCGCCCTGGCAATTATCTTTCGATGCGTGGCTGCAGCAGATCGAACACCTGCGCGCACTTGCGGCTGGCCTGTTCGACCACGACGCCGACGCGGTGGCCTTGCTGCCATCGGCCGCACACGGCCTGGCCACCGCCGCGCGCAACCTGCCGCTGCACCGCGGCGATGCCGTGCTGGTCCTGGAGGGGCAATTTCCGTCCAACCTGCTGATCTGGCAGCGCCGCTGCGCGGAGGTGGGTGGACAGGTCGTGGCGGTCCCCACCAGCCCCGGCGCGGTGTTGACCGATGCCGTGTTGCAGGCGATCGCCCAGACCCCGGCGCTGCGTATCGCCAGCCTGCCGCAGGCGTACTGGCTGGATGGGCGGCAACTGGATCTGGACCGCATCAGCGCCGCGCTGCAGGCACGCGGAGTGGCGCTGGTGCTGGACCTGAGCCAGAGCCTGGGCGTGTTGCCCACCGATCTGCCGCGCTGGAAGCCGGAGTTCGTGGTCAGTGTCGGCCACAAATGGCTGCTGGGGCCGATGGGCCTGGCCTGGCTGTGGGCGGCGCCGCACTGGCGCGCACACGGTGTGCCGATCGAGGAACACTGGATCGGCCGCGATGCCGCCAGCAGCTGGGAATTTCCCATTGCGCACGCGCCGCAGTATCGCGACGGTGCGCGTCGGTTCGATGCCGGCGGCGTGGCCGACCCGCTGCGCATTGCGATGGCGACGGCCGCGCTGCAGCAGGTCAGCGCATGGCAGCCGGTGCGCATCGCACAGGCGCTGGGCAGCCTGACCAAGCGGTGGGACGCCGCCTTGTACGCGCGTGGCCTGGGCGACTGGTGCACGCCTGGACATGCACCGCATCTCACCGCGCTGCAGCCGCCCGCCGCTGCGCTGGACGCGGTGGCAACGACGCTCGGCGCGCTCGGCGTGATCTGCACGCGCCGGCACGGGCGCTTGAGGATGGCGCCGCATTTGAATGTCACCGACCACGCGCTGGACCGCGTGATCGCAGCGCTTCCGGTTGAACGCTGAGGTATGCGCCGCGTTCCCGGTCACCACTCTGCCCCAGCGCGTAGGAGCGGACCTGGCCGCGACCGGGCATAACCGAAGGCTTCGCGCTGAGCGAGGGGGACAAGCGCCAGGGCCCCTCATCCGCCCTTCGGGCACCTTCTCCCGCAGGCGGGAGAAGGAAATGACTGACGCTGGTGGGAGAATGTCACCGACCACGCGCTGGACCGCGTGATCGCAGCGCTTCCGGTTGAACGCTGAGGTACGCGCCGCGTTCCCGGTCACCACTCTGCCCCAGCGCGTAGGAGCGGACGTGGCCGCGACCGGGCATAACCGAAGGCTTCGCGCTGAGCGAAGGGGACAAGCGCCAGGGCCCCTCATCCGCCCTTCGGGCACCTTCTCCCGCAGGCGGGAGAAGGAAATGACTGACGCTGGTGGGAGAAGGAAGTGACTGACGCTGGTGGGAGAAGGACGCGACCGGTGCTGGCGGTGGCGGGGCGGATGCAGCTGCGATAAGGCTCGACGACGGCGAGCCCACGCCAGCAGGCTGCGTCTCAGCGCTGCTGGCCGATTCGCAAACCGCGCGGCGTCGCCCAGCGCTCCAGGCCCTCGAACACCGCCTGTACCAACAATGCGAGCAGCGCGGCAGGCACCGCTCCTTCGAGGATCAGGCCGATATCGTCCAGGCGGATACCGGTGAGGATGGGCTGGCCGTAACCGCCCGCACCGATCAACGCGCCCAGGGTCGCGGTGCCCACGTCGATCACGGCGGCGGTCTGGATGCCGGCCACGATCGTGCGACGTGCCAGCGGCAGTTCGATGCGCCACAGCCGCGTCCATGCCGGCAGGCCGATCGCTTCGGCGGTCTGGCGCAGCTGGCGTGGGATCGAGGTCAGCCCGGCATGCGTGTTGCGCACGATCGGCAGCAGGCTATACAGAAACAGCGCCGCAATCGCCGGCTTGGCGCCGATGCCGAACAGCGGAATCATGAAGACGAACACCGCCAGTGAGGGCAAGGTCTGCAGGACGCCGGTCAGCGACAGCACCACCTGGCCCAGCCGTGGCCGTCGTGCCGCCAGCACGCCCAATGGCAGGGCGATCAGCAATGCCATTCCCAACGAGCTGCCGACCAGTGCCAGATGCTCGCCGGTATAACGCCATAACCGGCTGATGCGCGACTCCGTGTCCGAGACAGGCTTCACGCCCAGCCATTGCGCGGCCACCGTAGATTCGCTCTTGCGCTGCAGCTTCACCTGCGCATTGAGTTGCTGCATCGCCGCTTCGTCGATGCGTCCCTGCAGGCCTTGCAAGGTCTGCAGCATCTTCGGCGCACGCTGTGCCAGATCCTTGCGGTACAGGAACACAGCCTGGTACTCGGGGAAGTAATGGCGGTCGTCGCGCAGCACCTGCAGTGTGTGATACGCAATCTCCGCATCGGTGCTGTACAGATCGGTGACCTCGATGGCGCCGCTTTGCAGCGCACGATAGGCCAGGTCGTGATCCAGACCAGTAGCGGCTTGCGGCAGGGCATAGGCGGCGCGCACGCCCGGCCAGCCGTCGGCGCGCTGCATGAATTCGTTGCTCAGCCCGATCTTCAAGCCCGGGTGGCGCGCCAGTTCCGACAACGTGGTGATGCCCAACGCCTGCGCGCGCGCGCGCGACATGCCGAACGCATAGGTGTTCTGAAAGCCGAGCGACTGCGTCATCGCCAGCCCGCGCGCGTCCAGTGCGGCGCGCAGCTCGGCGTGGCTGGCCTTGGGCAGCTGCAGCAGTTCCTGCGCCAGGGTGCCGGTGTATTCGGCGTAGGCATCGATCTGCCCGGTTTCCAGCGCGCGCCACAGAATGCGCGTGCCGCCGAGCTGGGCGCGATGCTGCACATCCACCCCATCCCGCTTGCCTGCGGCAGTGGCGATTTCGCCCAGGATCACTGCTTCGGTGAAGTTCTTCGAGCCCACGGTGACCTGCGCAGCGTGTGCGCCCAGGCTGCACAGCAACAGCAGCACCGCCACAACCGCACGCGCGCTCATGCAGCGTCGCCGATGCTGCGCTGGGCAGTAAGAAACCGCTGCACGAACGGGTCGGCCGGGTGCTCACGCAGCGCGCGCGCACTGCCCTGCTGCACCACGCGGCCGGCGCGCATCAGCACCAGCGTGTCGGCCAGATATGCCGCCTCGGCGACATCATGGGTGACCAGCACCACGGTCTTGCCGAGCTGGGCAAACAGCACGCGCAGCTGTTCCTGCAGGTCGTAGCGCACGATGGGGTCGAGCGCACCCAGCGGTTCGTCCAGCAACAGCGCCGGTGGGTCGAGCATCAGCGCGCGGATCAGGCCAACGCGCTGGCGTTGCCCGCCCGACAGCTCGGCCGGATAGCGCGCCAGCAACTCCGGCGGCAGCTGGCACAGCGCGCACAGCGTCTGCAGGCGCGCATCGATGCGCGTGCGCGTCCAGCCCAGCGTCTGCGCCAGCAACACCACATTGCTGTGCGCATCCAGATGCGGAAACAGGCCGCCTTCCTGGATCACGTAGCCGATGCGCTGACGCTGCGCCTGTAGCTGCTCGCGTCGCAGTGGCGTGCCATTGACGGCGACCGTGCCGCTGTCGGGCCATTCCAGACCCACCAGCAGGCGCAACACGGTGGACTTGCCGGCGCCGCTGGGCCCGATCACCGCAGTGGTGACGCCGCTGGCGAACGCCAGGCTGACGTTGTCGAGCGCGAGGGACTGGCCGTAGCGCCGGCTGACCTGATCGAGTGTGAACATGCGCTCGAGCTTGCCGAAGGCGACGTCGGCCGAGCGCGAAGGCGTGCATCAGCGCGGCGGCGCCAGCAACTCGCGTGCGCTCAGGTAGCCGTCGCCGTTGGCATCCTGGCGCGCGAAGCGTTCGATCAAGGTGGCGCGATACGCGGCGCGGGTGATCGGCTTGCCGCGCCGGCCGGGCAACTCCTCGCCCTGCAGCACGCCGTCGTGATCGGTATCGCGCTGATCGAAGGCGTAGCTCATCCAGGCCAGATATTCGTCGCGGCCGACCCGACCATCGCCATCGGTGTCCATGCGCTTGAGATACTCCTGGCTGTCCTGCACCTGGGCGTGCGCACCGCCTGCAGCGGCGCATCCCAGGCAGAGCGCCAGCAGCAGGCGTCCGCTCGATCGGCTCGGCGCGCTGACCCACTTGGCCGCCAGCGCGCCGCTGCGCTTACGCACCACTCAGCGCATACCCCTTGAGCCGTGCCGCGTAGGCCTGCAGGGCGGCATTGCCGCTGGCTTCGGCTTCATGGCACCACTGCTGCAATTGCTTGAGCCGCTCGGCGGCATCATGACTGCGCGCTTCCAGCACCGCGGTCAGACGCGCGCGATACTCCACCAACGTACGCATGCGCGGGCGTTGCGCCACCCAGGCCTGCAACTGCGCGCGTGCATCCGGTTTCAGCCAGCGGCCATCGTCGACCAGGCCCTTGCGCAGACGGCGCGGCAACAATTCGCGCAACTTGGCGCCTGTGGCGGCGGCTTCTTCGCGCAGTGCCGGCTTGAGCACGTTGCGCTGGTAGTCGGTCATGGCCTGGAAGCGATGCGACAGCAAGGCCTTGAGCGTGTCCGCATCGGGCACGGCGATGTTGGGGCGGATATCCAGCGTCGGCGCCACCCGCAGCACCTTGGCAAGACCCAGCGCCTGCAGGCCGACAATGGCGATCCAGCCGATATCCAGCTCCCAGCGCCGCATCGAGAAACGCGCCGAACTGGGGAAGGCATGGTGGTTGTTGTGCAGTTCTTCGCCACCGATCCACAGCGCCCACGGCGTGAGGTTGGTGGAGGTGTCGGCCGATTCGAAATTGCGATAGCCCCACCAGTGGCCCAGCCCGTTGACCACGCCGGCGGCCCAGAACGGAATCCATGCCATCTGGATCGCCCACAGCGCAATGCCGGGCAACCCGAACAGCAGCGTGTTGATCACGCCCAGCGCGATCGGGCCGGCATTGGCATGCGGCGTATACAGATGCCGTTCGATCCAGTCCGATGGCGCGCCCCTGCCGTATTGGGCG
The DNA here is from genome assembly GCF_000454545.1 of Xanthomonas cassavae CFBP 4642. Classification (NCBI taxonomy): domain Bacteria; kingdom Pseudomonadati; phylum Pseudomonadota; class Gammaproteobacteria; order Lysobacterales; family Lysobacteraceae; genus Xanthomonas; species Xanthomonas cassavae. The sequence goes on along the minus strand of NZ_CM002139.1, from coordinate 495,039 downwards.
ATGTCGGCACGCTCGGCACGCGCCTGCCGATACAACTCCACGCCGCGCCAGAACACCTGGCCGATGCCCTTGGTCTGCGGGCTGTGCGGGTCTTCGTCGGTTTCGACCTTGGCGTGGTGCTTGCGATGGATCGCCACCCATTCGCGGGTGATCATCGAGGTGGTGAGCCAGGTCCAGAACCGGAAGAAGTGCGCCAGCACCGGGTGGAAATCCACACCGCGGTGCGCCTGGCTGCGATGCAGGTACAAGGTCACCGCAAAGATGGTGAGCTGGGTGAACGCCAGCAGCACGGCAAGCATGCCCCAGACACCCAGGCCAGCCACGCCGGACGTCATGAAGTCGATGATCGGGTCGGGCAGCATCGGCAAGTCCACAGCGGCGGCATCTCGTTGGTTGGTGCAGACATGATGGGGGCGATCGCGGCAAACTTCACCCTTCGCTTGCGTAGGGTGTGCCCTACATTCCTAAAGCGGTTCACACGTTTCCCCCACGACCCGACGTTGCGTATGACTGTTGCCGTTTCTTCTTCTTCTGCTGCCGATGCAAACGCTACCGGGTTGATCGAACTCGACCAGGCAAGTGTGATGCGCGGCCAGGTTCGCGTGCTGCACAGCTTGTCCTTGCGCATCGCGCTGGGGCAGCACACCGCCATCCTCGGGCCCAATGGCTGCGGCAAGTCGTCCTTCATCAAGCTCATCACCCGCGAGCTGTATCCGCTGGCGCGCGGCGATGGCCAGGCGTCGGTGAAGGTGCTTGGGCAGACGCGCTGGCAGGTGGACCGGTTGCGCTCGCAGCTGGGCATCGTCACCGGCGATCTGAGCGTCAACCTGTCCGACATGCCGGGGCTGGATGTGGAAAGCGCGGTGCTGTCCGGCTTCTTTGCCAGCTACGTGGTGCCGCCGCACCGCGAGATCAGCGACGACATGCGTGCCCGAGCGCGCGAAGCGCTGACCCTGGCGCGCGCCTTGCCGCTGCTGGACCGCCCGTTCGCCGCGTTGTCGGCCGGCGAAACACGCCGCGTGCTGATCGCCCGTGCGTTGGTCAACCGCCCGCAGGCGCTGTTGCTGGACGAGCCCTCCACCGGCCTGGATCTGGTCGCGCGCCAGCACCTGCTCGACACCCTGCGCCACCTTGCCCAGCAAGGCATCACGCTGGTGCTGGTGACCCACCACATCGAAGAGATCGTGCCGGAGATTGCGCGGGTGATCCTGCTGCGCGCCGGCAAGGTGGTGGCCGATGGCAGCCGCGATGCGGTGCTGACCGATGCCAGCCTGTCGGCGGTCTTCGATGGCCCGGTGCGGGTCCAGCGCGATGGCGAGCGTTACTGGGCCACAGTGGGCGCGTAGCACGGCCGCCGCCGGCTGCACCCGCTTCGGCGCGCCGCACCATGTGCAGCCCGCTACGGACCAGCGATGGCGATGGGCGCATGGATGCGCATGCCGTCGGCCAAGGTGAACAGCAGGCGGGTGTCGTCCAGTTGCAAGCGCCGGATCCGCAGATGCGTCAGGTCCAGTCGCGACGGCGATGTGGGGAACCCCGCCTGACGACCGCTGCGGGAGCTCATGACCTTGGACACGCGACGCAGCGGACGCGGCTAAGGCTAGACTCCACACACACACAGACAGGAGTCGTCCCGATGGCCCAGTGGTATTTCCATGTTCCCGGACAGGCCGACCGCATCGGTCCGCTCGACGATGCCAGTGCGCGCGCGCACGCCCAGCGCCAACCCGATGCCCTGGCCTGGCGCGACGGGCTCGATGGCTGGACCCCTGCCCGGCAACTGGCCGAGCTGCAGAGCGGCGGCAGCGCCCCGCCGCCGCTGACCGGCGCGGCCGGCAGTGCCGACGAGATCGATTACCGCATCGTCGGCAATGACATGCAGTTCGTCGAAGTGGAGCTGGACCCTGGCGAAAGCGCGATCGCCGAGGCCGGCGCCCTGATGTACAAGGATTCGGCCGTGCAGATGGACACCGTGTTCGGCGACGGCTCGCATGCCGGCCAGAGCGGCGGCGGCGGCGGCCTGATGGGCAAACTGCTCTCTGCCGGCAAGCGCGTGGTCACCGGCGAGAGCCTGTTCACCACCGTATTCACCCACGCCGGTAGCGGCAAGGCCAAGGTGGCGTTTGCCGCGCCCTACCCGGGCACGGTGCTGGCGCTGCGCCTGTCCGAACACGGCGGGCGGTTGATCTGCCAGAAGGACAGCTTTCTGGCCGGTGCCCGCGGAGTGTCGCTGGGCATCGCGTTCCAGAAGAAGATCCTCACCGGCCTGTTCGGTGGCGAGGGCTTCATCATGCAGAAGCTCGAAGGCGACGGCTGGGTGTTCGTGCACGCCGGCGGCACCGTGATGGAGCGCGAGCTGGGCCCGGGCGAACGTATCGATGTCGATACCGGCTGCGTGGTTGCTTACCACGCCGGCGTGGACATGGACGTGCGCCGCGTGGCCGGCCTGAAGAGCATGTTCTTCGGTGGCGAAGGCGTGTTCCTGGCCACCCTCACCGGCCCCGGCAAGGTCTGGCTGCAATCGCTGCCATTTTCGCGCATGGCCGGCCGCATGCTGCAGGCTGCCCCGCAGGGCGGCGGCCAGCAACGCGGTGAGGGCTCGGTGCTGGGCGGTCTGGGGCGGCTGCTGGATGGCGACAACCGGTTCTGATTGGGTGACGCGCCAGCTGAGTGCGCCGGTGATTTGTGCAGTCGCACGTTGGTCCAAGGACGCGTGGTGCGGGCCGAGCGGTTGCGCACTACCACGGTGCCGTCCTGTCTAAGCCCCTCTCCCCACCGGAGAGGGGTTGGGGTGAGGGTACGGGGGCGAGGCCCTCGTGTCGTTCCAACTGCACGTGGCTTCGCGCGTACCCTCATCCGCCCGTCGGGCACCTTCTCCTCCATCAAGGATGGACAATGTCCCGGCGGGAGAAGGGCGAAGTACCGGGCGATTGGTGCCATGACGGCAGTCCGAGCGCAGCCAGCGGCTGTTCTTGCGGAATCGACGCGTCTTTCCCTCTGTAAGGGAGGCTCACGAGCGCAGCGATCGTCTCGGCGCGCGTGTATTCTCCCTCGCCTTTCCCATCGACGTTTTCGCCATGACCGCGCTCCGCCGCCCCCGCTCGCTTGCCCTGTTGTCCGTGCTCGGTCTGCTCTCGGCCTGCGGTGGACAGCCGCGCCCGGCACCACCTGCGCCGGTAGTGCCGGCGCCTTCGGCCACTGCACCCAAGCCGGTGAAGATCGGCATCGCGCTTGGCGGCGGCGCGGCCAAGGGCTTTGCGCATATCGGCGTGATCAAGATGCTGGAGGCCAACGGGTTTGCGCCGGTGGTGGTGTCGGGCACCAGTGCCGGCAGCGTGGTCGGCGCGTTGTATGCCAGTGGCATGGACGCCTTCCAGATGCAGGAAAAAGCCGTTGCGCTGGACCAGACCAGCATCCGCGATGTGCGGCTGTTGTCCGGCGGCCTGGTGCAGGGGCAAAAGCTGCAGGACTACGTCAATGCGCAACTCGGCGGCAAGCCGATCGAGAAATTGCGCAAGCCGTTCGCGGCCGTGTCCACGCGCCTGGAAGACGGTGAACGGATCGTGTTCGTGCGTGGCAATGCCGGTCAGGCAGTGCGTGCGTCCAGCAGCATTCCCGGCGTGTTCGAGCCGGTGACCATCGGCAACTATCACTTCGTCGACGGCGGCGTGGTCAGCCCGGTGCCGGTGGATGCCGCGCGCCAGCTGGGCGCCGAGTTCGTGGTGGCGGTGGACATTTCCAGCAAGGCCAGCGGAAAAAATCCGGGCGATCTGCTGGGAACGGTGAATCAATCGATCTCGATCATGGGCCAGCGCCTGGGCGAAGCCGAACTCACGCGCGCCGACGTGGTGATTCGCCCCAAGGTCAGCGATATCGGCTCGGCCGATTTCAACCAGCGCGGCACCGCGATCCTGGAAGGCGAGCGCGCAGCGATGGCGGCGATGCCGCAGATCCGCGCCAAGATCGCGCAGTTGCAGGCCGCACGCAGCAGCGCGGTGCGCAATGCGGCCGAGCAGGCGGCCGCCGCAAAACAACAGGCCTACCAGCGTTGCCTGGAACAGCGCACGCGCTGGGACAAGCTGCGCGGCAAGGACGAGGACTGCGTGGCGCCGTGAAGCGGCTGCAGGTCCGATGAGGGGGCTGGCGACCGCACCGCGCCACGGCGCAGCGGCCGTCTGGGTGATCGGTACGGCTTCGCGGCCAGGGCCGCTCCTACATCACGGGCGCATTTTTTCTGCGGGCACCTGCAAGCGCCGCTCCGTGCAGGAGCGGCCCCGGCCGCGCAGCTCCACCGATGTCTCCGCAAGCCCTCAATACCGCCCCAGCCATGCGGCATCACGCGTAACGCTTCGCGTCTGTCCAATCGAAGACAACGCCGTCGCAGCGGATACCGCTGGATGACCGATGCGGTGCCAGAGGCGCCGCCGTCTGGGTGATCGGTACGGCTTCGCGGCCAGGGCCGCTCCTACACCACGGGCGCATTTTTGTGCGGGCACCTGCAACCGCCGCAAACCGCTCCGTGCAGGAGCGGCCCCGGCCGCGCAGCTCTACCGATGTCTCCGCAAGCCCTCAGTACCTCCAGCGCAGCGACACGCTGACGAAGCGCGGTTCGCCGTAGTTCTGGTAGTCCAGGTTCGCCCAATAGGTCTTGTCGAACGCATTGCGCACCGCCAGCGTGGCGGTCCATTGGTCGCTGAAGCGGTAGTTGGCGTTGAAGTGCACCAGTGCGTACGGGTTCTGCACCACCGTGACCGGGGTGGTGGCGCCGCTGCCATCGCCGGTGGGGCGTTCGATATTGACGCCGCGCACCGCGCTCTGCCAGCTGACGCCGCCGCCGATGCTCAGGCGGTCCCATGCGCCCGGCAGGCGCCACTGGGTGGAGAGCTGCAGATAGTCTTCGGGCAGGTTGGCGTAGATCGCATCGGTGGGCGCGCGGGTGACCTTGACGTGGGTGTAGCCGGCGTTGACGGTCCAACCGGACAGCACTTCGCCGTTGAAGTCCACCTCCCAGCCGCGGCTCTTGGTGCCGTCCACGCCGATATAGGCCGAGCTACCGTCCGGCAGCGAGGCTTCCGGCTGGGTCATGTCGCGCAGTGCGTAATTGTCCTGCCTGGCCTCGAACACCGCCGCAGTGGCCATCGCGCGACCACCGAGCAACTGCGCCTTGATGCCGGCCTCCAGGTTGGAGCCTTCCACCGGCGCAAGCAGGTTGTTGTCCTTGTCGCGGTAATTCTGCGGGTTGAAGATTTCGGTGTAGCTGGCATACGCCGACACGTCCGGCACGATGTCGTAGACCAGGCCCACATACGGCGTGACTTCATCGCTCACTTCGTAGCGGCCGCTGGTGCTGGTGTAGGCACCGGCCGCATTGACGGCCTGGGTGCGGGTCTCCCACGAACTCAGGCGCGCGCCAGCGATCAACGACAGCGGATCGGCCAGGCGAAACCGCGTGGAGGCATACACGCCGCGCTGGGTGGTCCGCGCTTCGTTGCGCCGGCCGGTGCGTGCGTAGGTCACTTCGGAAATGTCGCCGTCCCAGTTGCGGATGTTCGGGATGAAATAGCAACGTTCGCTGCCGCAGGTGGCCCAGTCGGCGGGATAGGTCTGTGCGGTGGGATAGGCGGTGGACTGCAGGTCCTGCCAACTGCCGCCGATGACCACGTCGTGCTGGCGGCCGAACAGCGAGAAGCCGCCGGACAGATACACGTCCACGCCGTCGCGGGCGTCTTCGGTTTCGCCGGCCGCGGTGCGCAGGAATACGCCGCTGCCATCGGCAGCCGGGTAACCGGTGCCGTAGACGCGCATGTTCTGCACCTGGCCCTTGGTGTGCGCGTAGTTGACGCGCAACAACCAGTCCTCGCCGAAGCGTTGTTCGAGGTTGGCGAACGCGGTGCTGGTCTCGCGCTGCCAGCGCGTCCAGGCCGGTGCCATGTTGGTGGAACGCGCCAGGTTGGCAAATGTGCCGTCGGCGGCGAAGAACGGCACCGTGCCCCAGGTCGACCCGACCGGGGTGTTGTCCTGGCGCTGGTAGCCGACGGTGAGCGTGGTGCTGTCGGTCAGGTCGCCTTCCAGTACCGCCATGCCGGACATCTTGCTGTCGTGATAGCGGTCGTAATAGTAATCGCGGTCCTGCCAGGCGGCCACCACGCGGCTGCGAAAGCGCCCGTCGCTGGTCAGCGGCGCATTGACATCGGCCTGCATGCGGCGGAAATCCCAGGTGCCCGCACTCACTGCGAACGAGGCATCGAACTCCTTGCCGGGGCGCTTGCGCAGCAGGTTCACCGTGGCCGAGGGAATGCCCGCACCGGTGAGCAGGCCGTTGGCGCCGCGGATCACTTCGATGCGGTCGTAGAAGACCGTGTCGTATTCCTGGTTGGTGGCGCCGCTGTAGGTGGGCAGGCCGTCGATCTGGAAGTCGGTGATCTGGAACCCGCGCGCGAAATACAGCGGGCGCTGGGTGTCGTAGAACGAGACGTTGACGCCAGTGACGTTGCGCATCACATCGTCGATGCTGAACAGCGATTGCTCTTCCAGCCGCTGCAGGCCGATCACGCTCACCGACTGCGGGGTTTCCTGCAGGGTCAGCGGCAGCCGCGTGGTGGTGGCCGGCTGCGCACGGCTCACTGTCCCGTTGACGTTGACCTGGTCCAGGGTGGTGGCTTCGGCCAGGTCGGCGGCGTGGACGGCGGGCGCCAGGGTCAGCGCGCACAGCAGTGCGACAGACAGCGGGGTCGGTGCAGGGGTAATTGCAGGCATCGGTTTCTCGTCGAACGCGCGCGCACGCCAGGCGTGGGCGACACAAGGGGTCGGGTCGGCGTCGTGCTCAGGCGATGGACTGGCTGGCCTGGCGAGGCTGGCGGATCGACGAGAAGGACGTGGCCGGAGCGGCCAGACGTTACGCAAATGTAAATCGTTATCGTTTGCGAGGCAAGTTTTGCGTGGCTCGGCGGCGGCGGGTGGCTGCCACTTCCGCGCTTGGAAGGGCCTTATTGACGGCTGCCCTCACGCCAGATGCGACAGCGGCAGGCCCTCAGGCGCCTTGACCGTGCGCAGCACGAAGCTGGAATTGACGTCGGACACGCCGGTGGCGTTGAGCAGGCGGTCGAGCAGGAAGCGCGAGAAGTGCTCCAGGTCGCGCACCTGCACCTGCAACAGGTAATCCATGTCGCCGGTCAGTGCCCAGCACGCCACCACCTCATCCCAGCCACGGACGCCATCGGCGAACAACTCGATGTCGGCCTGGCCATGCTGTTCCAGCTGTACCCGCACGAAGGCCTGCAGCCCCAGTCCCAGCGCACGCGCGTCCAGCCGCGCGCCATAGCCGGCGATGATGCCGGCCGCCTCCAGCCGTTGGGTGCGGCGCAGACAGGCCGAGGCGGAAAGATTCACCTGCACGGCGAGTTCGGCGTTGCTGCTGCGCCCCTGCGTCTGCAACAGGGCGAGCAACCGCAGATCGGTGCGGTCCAGGGCGACGGGCTGATCCATATGTTGCGCAGCAGCAGAAGAAGAGGCACGAATCTTGCGCGCCAGCCGCCTGGTTGCGCAAGATTCGCAATCCTGTTGCGCCGCGATCCGGCTAAGGTGAACGCCTGCCGCCACGGACCTCCTGCCCGCATGAATACCGGCTCGCGCCGTGTCGAAAACCAGCTCACCGACAAGGGCTATGTGCCGGTCTATACCACCGCCGTGATCGACCAGCCATGGGAGGGCTACAGCACCGACGACCACGCCACCTGGGGCACCTTGTACCGGCGCCAGCGCGAGTTGCTGGTCGGCCGCGCCTGCGATGAATTCCTGCAGGCACAGGACGCCATGGGCATGGACGATACGCAGATCCCCCGCTTCGACGCACTCAACGCGGTGCTGCAGGCGGCCACCGGCTGGACCCTGGTGGGCGTGGAAGGCCTGCTGCCGGAGCTGGACTTCTTCGATCATCTGGCCAACCAGCGTTTCCCGGTGACCTGGTGGATCCGCCGCCCGGACCAGATCGATTACATCGCCGAACCGGACCTGTTCCACGACCTGTTCGGGCATGTGCCGCTGCTGATGAACCCGGTGTTCGCCGACTTCATGCAGGCCTACGGCCGCGGCGGGGTCAAGGCGCACTGCATCGGCGCGGACGCGCTGCAGAACCTGACGCGCCTGTACTGGTACACGGTGGAGTTCGGCCTGATCGCCACACCGCAGGGGCTGCGCATCTTCGGTGCCGGCATCGTGTCGTCGAAGGGCGAATCGCTGCACTCGCTGGAATCGCCGGCGCCCAACCGGATCGGCTTCGACCTGCAACGCATCATGCGCACGCGCTACCGCATCGACAGCTTCCAGAAGACCTACTTCGTCATCGACAGCTTTGCGCAGTTGATGAGCGCCACCGCGCCGGATTTCACCCCGATCTATGCCGATCTTGCGCAGCAGGCGCAGGTGCCGGCCGGCGAGGTGCTGGACACCGATCGGGTCATCCAGCGTGGCAGCGGCCAGGGCTGGAGTACAGACGGCGACGTGTGAGGCTGCACCGACTCGACACCACTGCCGAGCCGGACTATGGTCAAACCTCCCCATACCGCCTTCGCTCAATGGACCTGACGCAGCTTCGCATCCGGCGCTTGGAGCTGGACGACACCCGCCTGCTGTTCACCCTGGCCAACGGCATGCGCATCGACGAGCCCATCCAGGCCCATCGCCTCCTGCAGCGGGCCGCGCCGCCCCAGCGTGCGCACTGGCAACTGACCGACGATAGCTTCGGCGTGAACTGGCCGGCGATCGCACCGCCCACGGCCGACGGCCTGCTCAACATGCCCGAGTTGCTGTGGCGCCGCCACGTCGCACGCGCGCAGGCCAGGCTTACCGCGCAGCGCGGACGCATGGATGCCCTGTCGCCGGGCGAACGCGAGCTGGTGGCATTGGCGCGGCTGGATGCAGACATGAGCGAGAGCGGCTATGCACGCTACTTCGACCGCTGGGACGCCGCCACCCGCAGCGATGCGCTACGCGGGCTGGCGGCCATGGGCGCGGCGCAGACGCGGCAGGCCATCGAGGGCCTGGGCGCAGTGTTCGAACGCCTGGAAGAAGACCCGGACCTGCTCAGCATCGAAGACATCCTCGACGCGATGAACGAGACCGACCGCCAGCGCGTGCAAGGCTGGGAAGAGGTGTATTACCGCCACCTTGGCGACCTGGCGCGGCTGGGATTGGCGCACTACGGGGTGGACAAGGCCTGAGCGGCGCAGGCGCTGCGGGCAACGCAGCGTGCCTGCGGATCATCCGAGACAGCTCGCGCAGCGCTGGCAGACAGCGCATAACGCTTCTGGTGCAAGCGCCGGGTGTGATAGCAGGCAGGCCTCCGTTCCGCTTGCGTGCCAACAGCCGGAAGGCACGTTCGATGGCGGCGATGGCGGCGGCGGATACGGCCGAAGGTGAGGCATCGGCGGTACGCAGCGCCCTGCACTCCCACCGGCACCGTGGTGCGCATCACGCATCCTGCGCGACGAGTACCGTGCAGGGTTCAGCCCGCTGGCTTGACCGTGTATGCCAGCAGCACGATCAGGTCCTCGTCGCCGGTCTGCTGCAGCGCATGCGTGCTTCCCGGCCGCGTGAGCAACGCATCGCCGGCAGCGACTGCGTATTGCTTGCCATCCAGCGCGTACAGGCCGCGGCCGCTGACGATGTAATAGATCTCGTCCTTGTAGTGCAGGTGCAGGCCGATGCCGGCGCCCTTGTGCAACACACGCTTGCGCAGGACGAACTTCAGCCCGGGGGCATCGGCGAAGAACGGATACGCCGTGGTGGGGCCGGCACCGCCATGCGGGCCGGATTGTGTGCGGGCGAGGTCGCGCTCGTGCACCACCAGCGAAGGGTGTGCCTGTGCGGCGCGCTGTGCGGCAGTATCGGGCGCGGCGCCGCAATCGGCATCGCGGCGCAACTGTGGCGTGAGAGCGGGTTGCAGCTGCACCCAGCCATGCACGACCAGGCACGCCACGGCGGTGGCGCCGGCGCGGCTGAAGTGGGTGCCGTCGGCTTTGCCTTGTTCGGGAACGATCAGGAAGTACGGTCTGGCCGCCTGTTCGCCGAGGGCGCGGATCCAGTCGCTGGAACTGGCGTTGAGATCGATCAGGCCAACCTGTTCCTGCGCGGCGAGTTGCTGCATGGCCAGGGTGTAGCGGCCGTGGGTGTCGAGCAGCGCGCCGAAGTCGTAGAGCAGACGGGCAGCGGGCGTGATCAGGATCGGCGTGGCGCCATTGTCGCGCGCGGCGGCGATATAACGGCGCAGGAACTGCTGATAGTCGCCCTGCGGGTCGGTGTAGCGGGTTGGATCTTCGTGTTTGGCGTCGTTGTGGCCGAACTGGATCAGCAGCACGTCGCCGGCACGGAGGTCCTTGGCGATGGCGTCCAGGCGCCCCTCGGCGATGAAACTACGGGTACTGCGGCCGCCCTTGGCGTGGTTGCGCACCTGCCATTGCGCCGGGTCGAACCACTCCTGCAGCATCTGGCCCCAGCCGGCTTGCGGCGCACGCTCGGCACCGTATTCGGCAGCGGTGGAATCGCCGGCAATGAAGATGCGGTGTGGATCGGCACGGGCGCTATTTGCGCAGAGCAACAGCAATGCGAACAACAGCAGGCGCATGGTGGGCTCCGGGAAAAATGCTAAGTCCGCGACACTGTTTCCTTCTCCCATCGGAAGAAGGTGCCCGAAGGGCGGATGAGGGTACGGCGGCACAGGAAATGTTGGACGGCCGTACTGCGTCTCAAGCCTTTCAAGCCTCCCCGTTCAGGCCAGCAGTCTTCCGCCGTACCCTCACCCCAACCCCTCTCGCGGCGGGAGAGGGGCCAAAACGCATTGGCTAATTATGCAGCTGCTGCAGTGGCTTCCGGCTTGCCCAGCACGCCGGCGACGAAGTTGCGGATCTCTGCGTCCTGGGCATTGTCGAAGAAGCACTGCTGGAAACGCTCGCCGCCCACGGCCTGCTTGATCAGCTCCGGGTCGATGGCGCGCAGGCCGTCCAGGTAGGACTTGGCGGTGGCCTGCTTGACCTGGGTCAGGATGCCCGCGTTGGCGGCCTGCGATTCGCGACGCTCGGCCGGGTAGCCCATGCCGCGCTCGCCGCTGAAGGCCTTTTCGAAGATGTAGCGCACGTTGATTTCCGCGCCCCAGCCGTAGCCCTTGGCGAACGCCAGCGACAGCGCGTTGCCGTTGTTGACCTGGGCGAACAGGTAGGCGTCGGTCGGCTCGATGCAATAGCCGCAGAACACGCCCGGATGCGCATTGAGCGACATCATCGCGCCCTGGCCGGTGCCGCAGCCGGCGACGACGAAGTCCACGGCCTTGGAGTTCAGCAGCAGGCTGGCGGCGATGCCCAGGTGGATGTAGGTCAGGCGGTGATCGTTGTCGCCGTCCATGCCGACGTTGAAGACGCTGTGGCCCTGCTCGCCGGCGACGTCGTTGAGCTGCTGCAGGATCACCGGGTTCTTGGCAGCCTGACTGAACTCATTCATGAGTGCGATTTTCATGGGAATGCTCCGATTGGGTTGGGGAAGAGTGGTGCGGAAAAAAATGGAGGCGATGGTGCTGCCACGAGGCATTTTCGGTTGCGCTGCCCGTCCGGGGCGTGGCGCTGGAGGTGACCAAGACGCTGCGCGCCGTTGAGTGCGGTTCCGGGCGGGGGCTGCCCCCATCCGCCCTGCGGACACCATCTCCCGCAGGCGGGAGAAGGACACGACATCGCGGCAACACCAGGGGCGGGGGCGCGCGTTGGACGCTGCGCGCCATCGCCGTGCGATCTGGATCAGCGCGCCAGCCAGCCACCGTCGACCGGAATGATGGCACCGTTGACGTAGTCCGAGGCGCTGCTGGCCAGGAACACGGCGGTGCCGCCGAGGTCGGCCGGCACGCCCCAGCGCGCGGCCGGAATGCGGTCCAGGATGGCCTTGTTGCGGTCTTCGTCGGCACGCAGCTGCGCGGTGTTGTCGGTGGCCATGTAGCCCGGTGCGATGGCGTTGGTGGTCACGCCCTTGCTGGCCCATTCGTTGGCCAGCAGGCGGGTGATGCCGGCGATGCCGGATTTGCTGGCGGTGTAGGACGGCACGCGGATACCGCCCTGGAACGATAGCATCGAGGCGATGTTGATGATCTTGCCGCGGCCCTGCGCGATGAAATGGCGGCCGGCCGCCTGCGCCATGAAGAAGGCCGACTTCAGGTTGACGTTGAGCACGTCGTCCCAATCCTGCTCGCTGAAATCGACCGCATCGGTGCGACGGATCAGGCCGGCATTGTTGACCAGGATATCCAGCCTGCCGAGACCGGCGATGGTCTCGTCGACGATGCGCTGCACCGGCTCGATGCTGATCAGGTTGGCTTCGATGGCCAGGAAGCGACGGCCCAGCGCCTTGACCTTTTCCTCGGTCTCGGTGGGTGCCTGGATGCCGGCGGCGGCGATGTCGGCGCCTGCCTGGGCCAGTGCCAATGCGATGCCCTGGCCCAGGCCGGTATTGGCACCGGTGACCAGTGCGACCTTGCCTTCGAGACTGAACGGATTGCTCATTACCTTATCGCTCCTGCTGGGTGTATCACGGTGTGAGGGGTGAGCCGCGCAGCGCGCGGCAGCATGCGTTGATGTCGTTTGGACTGCTGCGTCGCCAACGCCTCAGGTGGAGCGCGCCGACGGCGCCGGTGCCGGCCTGGATCGCAGGCGTCACCGAAGCGAACGATGGAAAGAAACCGGGTTTACTTGAGCTGGCAGATGTCCAGCACGTGCATGTCGGTGTAATCCAGATTTTCGCCGCCCATCGCCCAGATGAAGGCGTAGTTGCTGGTGCCGGCGCCCATGTGGATGGACCACGGCGGCGACACCACCGCTTCGTTGTTCTGGATCACGATGTGGCGCTGCGCCTCGGGCTCGCCCATGAAGTGATAGACGCGGTCGTTGGCGCCGAGATCGAAGTAGAAATACACCTCGCTGCGGCGGTCGTGCAGATGCGGCGGCATGGTGTTCCAGACGCTGCCGGGCTTGAGCACGGTCAGGCCGAGCAACAACTGCGACGACTGGCAGGTGGCCGGCACGATGTACTGGTAGATGGTGCGCGCGTTGCTGGTTTCCAGCGCGCCGCGCTCCAGTGCCACGGCATCCTTGATGGAAAGTTGTTTGGTCTCAAAGCGCGCGTGCGCCGGCGTGGAGGCGAGATAGAACCTGGCCGGGTTGGCGGGGTCTGCGGACGCGAAACTGACATCGGTGCTGCCCATCGCCACATACAGGCCGTCCTTCGGCCCCAGCGTGTAAGCGGTGCCGTCCACGGTCACGGTGCCGGTGCCTGCGCCGACATTGAGAATGCCCAGCTCGCGACGCTCCAGGAACGGATGCCCGGCGGCAGACGCCGGTTCGGTCTGCCTGGGCAATTCCAGCGTGGTGCCGACCGGTGCTGCGCCACCGAGCACGAAGCGCTCGTAGTGGGTGTATTTGAGCGTGACCGCATCGTCGACGAACAGGCCGTCGAGCAGGTAGAGCTCGCGCAGGTCGTCGTTGCTGGCGCCCTTGATGGCGTCGGGATGGGTGGCGTAATGCGTTTTGCAGTACAGGGACATGCGCCTCTCCAGTGACAAGCGGGTGGGGTCGTGAGCTTGCACCGGGCTAGTCTACCGGCCCTGGTTAACCGGTGTCATTGCGCAGTGCACGATAGTGACTCCGGTGGCTTTGATCCCTTCTCCCATCGGGAGAAGGTGGCGCATAGCGCCGGATGAGGGTACGAGGCTGCGCACGGCGTTGGGTGTGCGTCTTGATTGGTCGGGTAGAAGGCTCATGTGCGCCTCCTCCGTCAGCTCATGTCTGAGCTTTTTTAGATGGCTGTCTGCCGCCGTATCCTCACCCCAGCCCCTCTCCCGCAGGCGGGAGAGGGGCTTCACGGCAGCGACCGGCGGACTGCCTTCTCCCGCCTGCGGGGAAGGTGCCCGAAGGGCGGATGGGGGCAAGCTGTTGGCCGATCGAGCCAGCTGTTCTCACCCTGTTGGGCACAACGCCCTGCAAGGTGGAGCGGAAGGCCGAAACCGTGGTGCGCGGCCCTTAATCTTCCGGCGCGGCACGACGCAGTGCTCAATCTTCCGGCGGTTGGCAGGAGTCGCGCACGATCAGGTGCGGGCGCACGCTGGCGGTGGGGAGCTGCGGGGCGTTGTCGGGCTGGATCAGCATCGCTGCGGCAGTACGCCCGGTGTCACGGGTGTGGCGGCGTACCGATGTCAGCGGCGGCCACAGCCGCGAGGCCAGCGAACTGTCGTCGTAGCCGATCACCGAGAGCTGGCGCGGAATGCTGATGCCGGCGCGCAGCGCCACCTTGTAGATACCGGCGGCCATTTCGTCGTTACCGGTGAAGATGGCGGTGGGGCGCTTTTTGCCCAGCAGCAGCTTTTCGGCCGCGGCCACACCCGATTCGAAGGTGTAGCCGGCCTCCACGATGCGTTCGGGCGGTAACTCGATACCGCGCCGGGTCAGCGCGTCGGCAAAGCCGGAGGTGCGCTCGATCGAGGAGCGGTAGGCGCTGGGGCCGGTCACCAGGGCGATGTCGCGGTGGCCGAGCGAGAGCAGGTAGTCGGCCGCCTCGGCCGCGCCGTCGCGGTCGTGGGTGATCACCGTCTGCGAGGTGGCGTCCAGCGCGATCGAGGCGATGCGGGTGTAGCGGCAACCGATCTCGGCCAGCATGTCGGCCAGCGCCTGATCCTCGGAGGCGCGCGGCACCAGGATCACCCCGTGCAGCTTCTGCGCCTGGGCGAAGCGGCGCACGCCTTCGATGTAGCCGGGGCTGCGGCTGTCGCAGGGATGCACCACCAGCTCGAAACTGGAGCCGCGCAGCGCGTCCAGCGCGCCGTACTGCATGTCCACGATGTACTGCGCGGTGGGGTTGTCGTAGACCATGCCGATCAGGAACGAGCGCCGGAACGCGAGCCCGCGGGCGAGCGGATCCGGTGCATAGCCGACCTCGCGCATCAGCGCTTCGACCTTCTCGCGGGTGTCCTGCCGCACCAGCGGCGAGTTGTTGATGATCCGCGAGACGGTCTTCTTCGACACGCCCGACATCCGTGCGATGTCGTTGATCGTGGCTACCTTGCCCTTCGGCAGGCCGGGCATTCCTTCTTCAGGCATCTTGCGGGCGGGCATAGCGGTCAACCAGTGAAGTTGATTGGATTCTACCGGCCCTGGAGCCGGCAGACCTGAGCGACGCCTGCCGCTGCACCGCAGCTGCCAGGCCGGGCCCGCCGCAGCGGGCAGCGCGGCGGCATGCCCTGCCATGCAGAACGGTCAGTCCAGGGCGCGGTAGCGGAAGTTGCGGAACTCCACCTGGCCGGGGCCTGCGGCATACAGCGCCGGCTTCAGGGCCAGGAACTTGCCGGCCACGTTGTGGTGGTAGCCGGACACTTCCATCTGCACCGGGTACTTGGTCCACGTCTTGCCGTCGGTGCTGTTGTGGATGGTGACGATGTGGCGGTTGTTGGTGACGCGCAGCCACAGCGTGCCGCCGGTGGCGCTGGGCGCCAGCGTGCCCGGGCCTTCTTCGCCGTAACGGTGCATGACGAAATTTTCGCCATTGCTGCCGACACCTGCATAGAGCTTGTCGCTGTAGAACAGCAGCGCCCCGCCCTGCCCGCCCGGGGCCACGGTCATCTGCACTTCGAACTGGTAGGCAGGGTCGGTGGCGATGACGGTCAGCGGCGAGGCATTACGTGGCGCGCTGCCCTTGCCCTGCAGGCGCAACACGCCATCGCCGACCTGCAGCCGCTTGGCTTCGTCGGCGGCCGGGTTGAAGAACGCCCACTGCGGGCCGAGCGCGGCGGCGCGGAAGTCGTCCGACAGCCCCAGCCCGTGTTGCAGCGCCTGGCCGCTGGGTTTTTTCAGCGGGGTGCCCAGGTCGCCGCCCTTGGCGACGAACCAACCGTCCGCAGTCCACTCGATCGGATCCAGCAGCGCCTGCCGGCCCAGCGTCCAGTAGCCGTGTTCGTAGCCGTGGTAGAGCATCCACCAGCGCTGGTCGGTGCCTTCCACCAGGGTGGCGTGGCCGCGCGACCACCATGGCTCGTCGGCGCTCCTGGTGCGGGTGATCGGGTTGTTGGGTGCGTTCTGCCAGGGGCCATGGATGGAGCGCGAACGCGCGGTGATCACCATGTGCCCGGTCGGCGGGCCGGCGGTGCCACCGACCGCGGTGGTCATGTAGTACCAGCCGTTGTGGCGGGTGATCTTGGGGCCTTCCTGGGCGTAGCCTTCCACGTCCCAGCTTTCCGGGTATTTCCAGCCGCCGTAGACGTGCTTGGGCGTACCGACCACCTTCAGGCCATCGTCGGACAGCTGCACATAATCGCCGCCGCTCAGGAACAGATAGCGCTTGCCGTCTTCGCCCACCGCATGACCAGGATCGATATACTTGCCAAGACCGATGTCGATCGGCGCGCTCCACGGCCCGTTGATGTCGTCGGCCCACACCACGAAGTTGCTGCGCTCGCCCTGGTCGCCGCGGCGGGCCGGGAAGTAGATGTAGTAGCGCTTGCCGTGCTTGATCAGGTCCGGCGCCCAGATCGCGCCGACGTTCTGGGTGATGGCATGGCCCAGCGGCTGCCAGTTGACCAGATCGCGCGAATGCCAGATCGGCAGGCCGGGGTAGGCATCGAACGAGGACAGCGTGAGGTAGTAGTCCTGCCCGTCCTTGAGCACCGACGGGTCGGGGTGATCGCCGGCCAGCACCGGATTGAGGAAGGTGCCATTGCCCTGGTCGGCGATGCGCTGGTGCTCGATGCCGCGCTTCCACTCGGCTGCCGCACTCAGGCCCGCACACAGCAACAACCCGCCGGCCAACAGCCAACGCACACCGGTCAACGAACGCACACGCATGCTTGCTCTCCTTGCCCCGCAACCAAAGGGCGATGCGGCCACCGACGCCTGGAGCGTCGGTGGCCTGGATGAAGGCGGAGACTTCCGCCGGACACGCCGCCTTACGCGCGCAATGCCCTAGGCAACCAGAGCGACAGCTCCGGGAAAAACGCCACGATCAACAGCACGCACAGCGCCGCCAGCCAGAACGGCCAGATGGTGCGCATGCTCTGGGCGATGGTGATCTGCCCGATCGAGGTCCCGATGAACAGCACCGAGCCGATCGGCGGGGTGATCAGGCCGATGCCGCCGGCCAGCACCATCACCAGACCGAAGTGGATCGGGTCGATACCGTAGGCCTTGACCACCGGCAGGAAGATCGGCGTGCAGATCAGGATCTTCGGCGCCAGGTCCATGAACATGCCCAGCAGCAACAGCATCACCACGATCATCAACAGCACCGTGTTCTTGCTGTCGGCGATGGCCTGCAGGAACTTTACCGCCGCCGCCGGCACCTGGAGGTAGGCCAGCAACCAGCCGAACACCGCCGCGGTGGCGATCACGAACAGGATCACGCCGGTGGTGCGCGCCGCATGCGTGACCGCGGCGAAGAACTCGGCCCAGCGCAGCTGGCGATACAGCAGCGCAGTGACGATCAAGGCATACACCACCGCGATGGCCGCGCTCTCCACCGCAGTGAAGATGCCGGCACGGATGCCGACGAAGATCAACGCGACCAGCCCCAGCCCCGGCAACGCGCCGATCAGGCGCAGCGCCACTGCGCGCCAGCCGGGGAACGGCTCGGTGCCGTAGCCGCGATGGCGCGCCACCGCATAGCCGGTGACCATCATCGCCGCGGTCATCAACAGCGCCGGGAAGATGCCGGCCGCGAACAGGTCGGCGATCGACAAGCCGCCCCCGGCCGCGGCCGAGAACAGGATCAGGTTATGCGAGGGCGGCACCAGCAAGGCCACCAGCGCCGCGGTCATGCTCACGTTCACCGCGTAATCGCGGTCGTAGCCGCGCTTGATCATCTGCGGAATCATGGTGCCGCCGACCGCCGACACATCGGCGATCGCCGAACCGGACACGCCGCCGAAGAACAGCGACGACAGCACGCTGACCTGGCCCAGGCCGCCACGCACGCGCCCCACCAGCGAGGACGCCAGCGCGATCAGGCGTTCGGAGATGCCGCCGCGCAGCATCAGCTCGCCGGCGAAGATAAACAGCGGGATGGCGATCAGCGAGGCCGAGCCGCTGCCGGCGGAAATCTGCTGCACCAGCACCACCGTGGGCAGGTCCAGATACAGCAGCGTGGCCAGTGCGGCCGCGCCTAGCGCATACGCCACCGGCACGCCGATCAGCAGCAGCACCACGAAGGTTCCCAACAACATCGCAATGCCCATCAGCGCACTCCTCCGGCCTGGATCGGGCGCAGCACACGCCACAGCTTGTACAAGGCAAAGACCACCATCAACGCACCGCCGATCGACAGCGGCAGGTAGTTGATGCTCTGCGGCATCTGCGCGCCGGCCATCTTGATATCCAGCCCATCGAGCAGCAGCGCCGCGCTCCACCACGCCAGCACCGCACCGATGGACATGATCATCAGCGGGCGAATCACTTCGAAGATTCTGCGCACCAGCGACGGCACGTGTTCGCCCAGCAGGTAAAAGCCGAAGTGGCGGTTGGTATGCACACCGGCCGCCGCACCCAGGCACAGTGCGGTGCTCAACAGCAACAAGGTCACCGGCTCGGTCCAGCTGGGCGAGTCGTTGAGCACGTAGCGGGTGAACACCTGCCAGCCCTGCACGACCACCAGGCCCAGCAAGGCCAGCGAGGCCACACCAATGGCAATGTCGGAAACGCGGTCCAGCGCGCGCTGCAACGGCGCGACCGGGACGGCAACGGTCTCGGGTTCGGTCATCGGGACACCTCTATGCAAAATCGCGGATGCGGCGGTACAGCGCTTCGATTTCCGGCTGCTGGCGGTATTCGACCAGCAGCGGGGCAGCGGCGGCGCGGAACGCCGGCATGTCGACCTGGTTGAGCTTCACGCCGTAGTCGATCACCTGTTTGCGCGCGATCGTTTCCGACGCATCCCACAACTGACGCATCACCGGCACCGACGCGCGCGCCAGTTCCACCACCAGGCCGCGATCGGCCGCGCTCAGCGATTCGAAGCTCTGCCGCGACATCACCAGGATGTCCGGCGCGTAGGAATGCTCGCTTTGCGACCAGTAATGCGCGGCCTCGAAGTGGCGGCTGGACTGGAAGCTGCGCATATTGTTTTCCGCACCGTCGATCATGTGCGTTTCCATCGCCGAGAACGTCTCGCCCAGCGACATCGGCGTGGGGTTGGCGCCCAGCATGCGCATCAGCTTGAGGAAGATGTCCGAGGAGGCCACGCGCAGTTTCAGGCCCTTGAGATCTTCCGGGCGGTGCAGCGGATGCTTGGTGTTGTAGAAGCAACGCGCGCCCGAATCGTAGATCGCCAGGCCGACCAGGCCGCGCTGCTCGAAGCTGCGCAGCACGCTGTCGCCGACATGCCCGTCGATGGCCCGGCGCAGGTGCGGCACCGAATCGAACACGTACGGCAGGCACAGCGCCTGGGTCAGCGGGAAGGTGTTGTTCAACGCACCGGAGTAGACGCGGGTGATGTCGATGGCGCCGAAGCGCGCCATGTCGATCGCCTCCGACTCGCGGCCCAGCTGGCCGGAATGGTACTGGCGCAGCTTGAGCCGGCCATTGGTGCGTGCTTCGAGCTGCTTGCCGAACCAGCGCACCGCCTCCACCGTGGGGTAGTCGCCCACGTGCACGTCGGTGGCGGTGAGCAGCTGACCGCCGGGGATCGGCGTGGTGGCGCCGGTACCCAGCCAGGGGCCGGCGGCGGCGGCGGCGAGTCCGGCACCGAGGAAATGTCTGCGTGTGATCATTGGCGCCCTCCCAAGCGTCTGGTCACGGGGTCCGCGCTTAGCTGGCGGACACGGCCGTACAGGAAATGTCGCCGATGCCGGCGAAGCGAATCAGGGCATGCTGTCCCACTTCGATGTCATGGATACCGGTGGCATTGCCCGTGGCGATGAGATCACCGCGCTTGAGCGAACGTCCGCGCTGAGCCGAACGGCTGAGTGCAAATGCGTAGGCCGCACGCAATCCGCCTGGCAGCGTGGTGGCGCCACCGGTGCCCACCACCTGGTCGTCGATCAGCGTTTCAGCGGTCAGCGCGGTTTCCTCGCGGCCCAGCCAATCGGTGACTTCCGGCCCCAGGATCAGCCCGTTGTTGTTGCCGAAATCCGAAATCACCACCCGCGGCCCCAACTTGTTGATGGTGGCCAGCGGGCTGCTGGCGATTTCCACGCCGATGAACAGCCGTGCCGGCAGCGCAGCGGCCTCGTCCGCGGTGTAGTGGGTCTTGCCGCTGGGCGCATCGGCCTCCAGGCGCAGGACGTACTCGGCTTCCACGGCGCCGAAGCCGCCGACGAAGACCGGAATCTCGGTTGTTCCACCGGTAGCATTCCAGAGCTTCTGCAAGAAGATCGGGCCGAGCAGACGCTCGTCGCCCGAACCATCGCGGCGTTCGGCAGCGATATAGCCCACCTTCCAGCCGACCACCTGGTCGTGCCACTGGCTGATGGCGATGTCCTGCACCTGATACGCGGTCACCAGATCGTCGGGGATTTGCCCTGGAAAGTCGCGAAGCGATGCGCCTGCACGGCGTGCCTCCACAAAGCGCTGGGCGATTGCGGACAGCGGGGATGTGGACGATGGCGGGGTGGCGGCGTCGTTGCTCAAGGGTGTCTCCCTGAAAGGTGTTTTGTTGCACTGCCAATCGACAGCGGCACGGTGTGCTGTATATGGTAAACCGGTGTCATTGGCAATGTGCAGTGCGGCAAAACTGGCCGCAGCAACGAAGCAACCCTGGGAGGGGTGGATGGAACAGGCAAGCCCGACGCGTGTGTTTGCCGCGTTTTCGAGCCTCATGCGCCGGTGCATGACGGTGATGGTGGTGGGAGCGCTGCTGGCCGGGCCAGTGCTGGCGGCCGAGGTACCCAGCGCCGATACCGCAGCCGAGCAGGCCAGCCAAATCCTGCTGTGGCCCAATGGGATGGCACCGGGAGACAAGCCGCTGCAGCAACCACAGCGCATCATCCAACGCAGCAGCGATCCTGCCCTGCCCGATCGCTACATCCAGCAGATCAGCATGCCTTACCTGGTGGTCTACCGGCCCAAGCGGCCGAACGGCACCGCCCTGCTGGTCACCCCGGGCGGCGGCTACCAGCGCATCGTGCTGGACAACGAAGGCAGCGCCTTGGTGCCAAGCTTCGTCGACCAGGCCGGCATCACCTTGTTCGTGCTGCGCTACCGGCTGCCGGGCGAAGGCCATCCGAACGGCGCCGACGTGCCGCTGGCCGATGCACAGCGCGCGCTGCGGCTGATCCGCGCCAATGCGGCGCGTTATGGCATCGATGCGTACCGGGTCGGGGTGATGGGGTTTTCGGCCGGTGGCCATGTCGCGGCCAGCCTGGCCACGCGCTATGCCGCGCAGGTGTACCCGGCGCAGGATGCCGCCGATGCCCTGAGCGCCCGGCCGGACTTCGCGTTGCTGATCTACCCGGTGATCGACATGGACAGCACCAACGCGCATCCGGGCTCGCGCGAGCGCCTGCTCGGCAGCGCGCCCAGCGACGCGCAGGCGCGTGCCTACTCTCCGCAGCTGCATGTGGACGCCCACACGCCGCCAAGCTTCCTGCTGCACGCCCAGGACGACAGCGTGGTGCCGGTCCGCAACAGCCTGCTGATGCACGACGCACTGCTGCGTGCCGGTGTCCCCAGCGAGCTGCACGTGTTTCCGCAGGGCGGCCATGGCTTTGGCACCGACCGCATCGCCGGGTTGACCCTGGCCGCCTGGCCGCAGCTGGCGCAGGCCTGGATTGCCCATATCACCACGCCACCGGCATCGGCAAAGAAGGACGCCGGGCGATGAGCGCACCCCGCGCGCCCGACCCGCGCCGCCGCGCGCTGCTGCAGGGTGGCCTGCTTGCGACCGCCGCGGCCGCCTTGCCCGGCGTTGCAGCCGCCACAGCGCCAGCGCCGCCACGCGACGACAGCGCACCGCTGGCGCACCTGCGCAGCGGCACCGTACGCGGCCTGCGCGATGCAGGCGTCTGCGTGTTCAAGGGCATCCCGTACGGCGGCGACACCGCCGCGCGGCGCTTCCAGACAGCGCTGCCGGAGAGCCCATGGCAGGGCGTGCGCGATGCCAGCGCCTATGCGGCGGCGGCGCCGCAGCTCAAGGCCAGCGAACCCACCAGCGAGAACTGCCTGTTCCTCAACGTGTGGACGCCGGGCCTGCGCGATGGCGGCAAGCGCCCGATCCTGTTCTACATCCACGGCGGCGGCTATACCACCGGCTCCGGCAGCGACCCGTTGTACGACGGCGTGGGCCTGTGCAAACGCGGCGATGTGGTGGTGATCACCGTCAATCACCGGCTCAACCTGTTCGGCTACCTGTCGCTGGCGCAGCTGAGCGATGCCGGCTTTGCCGACTCCGGCAATGCCGGGCAGCTGGACCTGATCCAGGCACTACACTGGGTGCGCCAGCACGCGGGCGAATTCGGCGGCGATGCCGGCAATGTCACCGTGTTCGGCCAGTCCGGTGGCGGCGCCAAGATCGCCACGCTGATGGCGATGCCGGCCGCGCGCGGCCTGTTCCACCGCGTCTGGACCATGAGCGGGCAGCAGGTCACCGTGGCCGGCCCGCGTGCGGCCACGCAGCGTGCGCAGTTGCTGCTGGATGCATTAAAACTTGCGCCCGGCGAGCTTGCGCGCATCCGCACGCTGCCGGTTACGCAACTGCTGGCTGCCGCGCAGCTGCGCGACCCCTCGCGGGTGGAAAACAGCGCGCTGTACTTCGGCCCGGTGCTGGATGCGCGCAACCTGCCGGTGCATCCGTTCTGGCCGACCGCACCGTTGCAGTCGGCCGCCATTCCGATGGTGATCGGCAACACCCGCGACGAAACGCGCGCGTTTCTCGGCAACGATGCGAAAAACTTCGCACTGAGCTGGGACGAGCTGCCTGCCAGGCTGGAAGCCCAGCAGTACGTGGACCTGTTGCCGCAGGTGGTGATTGCCGAATATCGCCGGCTGTATCCGCACTACTCGCCGTCGGAGGTGTTCTTCGCCGCGACCACGGCGGGCCGCTCCTGGCGCGGCGCGGTCGAAGAGGCCGAGGCGCGCGCACGCCAGGGCGCACCGACGTGGGTGTATCAGCTGGATTGGGGATCGCCACTGGAGGGCGGCAAGTTCGGCGCCTTCCACACGCTGGATATTCCGCTGGTGTTCGACACGATTGCCCAGCCCGGCTCGCGCACCGGCGATGGCCCCGCGGCGCAGCAGATGGCCGACCAGATGAGCGCCGCCTTGCTCGCGTTTGCGCGCCACGGCGACCCCAATCATCGCGGCCTGCCGCGCTGGCGCCAGTACTCGCTGCAGCACCGCGACACGTTGCTGTTCGATGTGCCGAGCCGGATGGACAACGACCCGCGCAGTGGCGAACGGCGGCTCTACCAGCAGGCGCCCTTCATCCAGCGCGGTACGTTCTGAGCGCTTTCGTTCCGGCGGGGCGATCGGCACCTGGGGTGCGGCCGCCACACGGGTACGAACGTTCCCAGACCGGAAGGCCTGCGCAGGACGGGCCGATTCCACAGCGCTGGCCGCCCCCATTCCGGCGAGCGCGTAGCCGTGTTTCAGTCGTTTTCGAGGCGATGCATGCATAAGTACGCTGTTGTTGCACCGATGCTGCTGACAGCGCTGGCCGCTGCCTGCCTGACGTTTGCCGATGCGGCCGCTGCCGCGCAGGTCGGCACGCCGCTCGCATCCAGGGCATTGGCCTCCACCGCCGCTGCGCCCGCGCTTGCGGCCAGCAAGATCGTGCTGGTCGGCGACTCCACCACCGCCGTGCAGGGCGGCTGGGGACCGAGCTTTTGCGCGCAGCATGTGAGCTCGTTTCTGAGCTGCCTCAATCTGGCGCGCGGCGGCCGCAGCACGTCCAACTACCGTGCCGAAGGTTCGTGGGACATCGCGCTGCACGAGCTGCGCAGCGGCGGGTATCGCCAGGTGTATGTGCTGATCCAGTTCGGCCACAACGATCAACCCGGCAAGCCGGGGCGTTCCACCGACCTGGCGACCGAATTCCCCGCCAACCTGCGCCGCTATGTGGTCGAGGCGCGTGCCGCCGGTGCGATTCCGGTGCTGGTCACGCCATTGACGCGGCGGCAGTTCGCGCGCGGTCAGTTGCTGGACGATCTGGCGCCCTGGGCCGAGGCCACGCGCACGCTCGCGCAGGAATTGCAGGTGCCATTGATCGACCTGCACGCGCGCAGCCGCACCCTGGTGCAAGGCATGGGCCCGGTGCTGGCGATGCGCCTGGCGCAGCGGCCGGCCGATCCGGAGCAGGTGCTAGCCGCGCAATCGGGCACCACCATCGGCAAGACCCCGGCGCAAACCACATCGACGCCAGCCGCGCCCGCTGTCGCCGCTGCGCGTGCACAGGACAACGCCAGTGCCGAGCCGATGGGCCAGGCCAAGCTGGCATTCGATTACACCCATCTGGGTGCCGAGGGTGCCGATCTGGTCGCGGCGATCGTCACCGACGAACTGGCCAGGCAAGTGCCTGCGTTGCGGCCGCTGTTGATTCCGTGATGGGTGAGGTGATGCCTGCTGCGTGACGTGGTGCATCGCAAGCGCAGGCGTTTGCGATGCACCCACCACGCGTGAGCCTCAGCCCACAACAGGCACCGGTGCATCCGCTTCGATCACCTGCTCGCGCTTGAGCTCTTCCCATACCGCTGCCGGAATCGCCACGCGCATCGAGGCCGCATTCGCACGCGCCTGCTCGGCCGTGCGCGCACCCGGAATCACCGCGGACACCACCTTCGGCGCAGCGGCAAACTGCAGCGATACTGTGCGCAGATCCACGCCGTGGCGCTCGCAGATGGCGAGTGCTTTCTGGCGCTTGGCCGGTGCCCATTCCGGCACGGTGCCGTCGTAGAGATAACGCTCGCGCCCGGCCAGATAGCCTGCCAGCAGCGGCGCACCGACCACCACCGATGCGCCGTGCTTTGCGATCTTCGGGAGGGTGCCGTGCAGCGCCTGCGCGTGGTCGAGCAACGAGTACTGGCAGGCCAGCAGGAAGATGTCCGGGTCGGCCTCCTCGATCGCACGCAGGGCCGGTTCGGGACGATTGACGCCAAAGCCCCAGGCCTTGATCAGGCCCTCCCTGCGCATCTTGGTCAGCTCAGGCATCGCGCCTTTCACCGCTTCGGCAAAGCGCTGTTCCCACGGCATGCCCAGGTCTTTCTCGTTCTCCGGCGACAGATCGTGGATGTAGGCGATATCGATCTGCGCCACGCCCAGCCGCTGCAGGCTGTCTTCGATCGAGCGACGCACGCCGGAGCCGCTGTAATCGTAGCGATACTCGAAGGGCGACGGCCGCTGCCACATCGTCTTCGGCGGTTTGTCGGTGGCGGTGAGCAGGCGCCCGACCTTGGTCGATAGCACATAGTCGTCTGCAGCGTGATTGTGCAGATGGTGACCGGTACGGCGCTCGGACAGGCCCAGGCCGTACCATGGCGAGGTATCGAAGTACCGCACGCCCGATTCCCACGCCGCAGCCAGGGACGCTTCGCTTTGCGCATCGCTGGTCGGCGCAAACCCATTGCCGATCGCCACGCCACCAAAGCCCAGTCGACTCGAGGGCCGATAGCGTGCGCCCTTGCTTGCGGGATTGGTCGGCAACGCCGATGCGGCGGCCTTGCCGCGCGTGGGCATCACGCTGCCCGGTGCGGAGGTCTGTGCCACCAACGGGGCAGCGGCCAATGCGGCGGTGCCGGCAGCGGCGGCGGAAAGGAACTGACGACGGGTATTCATGGAGGACATCCTCGCAACGACTCGATGCACAAGGATGGTCCCGCCTGCGTGCAGACAAGGTCAGCGCAGCGACCGCGGGCCTACCCATGCAGGCAGCGACCGCGCGATTCTGACGCCCGCGCAGTCGTTTTGCTGGCCGCTCCAGATCCATGCGCAAGCCTCTGTTGCACGGAATCCAACTTCCATCAGCGTATTTCCAGCAGCTGCAGCTGCGCCTGCGGCGGGCCATCGCCCAGCCACAGCGTGCCCACACTGATCGGCAAGCTGAAGCGACGCGGACCGGCGCTGCCCGGATTGATGTACAGCACACCGTCGTGCGTGTGCATCGACGGCTTGTGCGAATGCCCGCTGATGATCACATCGGCAGCAACATCCGCTGCCAGCGTTTTCAGATCGTGCAACACATGGATCCGCACGCCTGCGATCAGCAGATCCAGCGTTTGCGGAAGCTGCGCTGCCCAGGGCTTGTTGTCGATATTGCCGGCGATCGCATGCAGCGGTGCCAGCGCCTGCAGCGCGGTGAGGATCTCCGGCTTGCCCCCATCGCCGGCATGGATGATCGCCGCGCAGCCCTGCAACGCAGCCACAGCCTCGGGCCGCAGCACGCCGTGCGTGTCGGAGATCAGGCCAATGCGTAAGACGGCAGCCGTCATCGGGTGTGGGTGAAGGTGGCGGGCGATCAGGATGCACTGCCGGGTGAGGCCGTCGCGTCAACGGGCCAGGTTGTCGAGCCGGCCGCATGGTCAGCGACCAGGCGCTCGGCCGCAGGTGTTGCCCGGCCCACCGTGGCGTGCCAGGCATCAATCGCCTCAGTGCATCGACTCAGCGCGTTGCGCGCGCTTCCACGCCCAGACGCTGTTGGGATCGCCCTGCACTCCGCGCCGCCTGCTCGCACGCGCCAGTTGCCAGTACGCCCATGCCAATACCAAGGCGATCAGGTCCACGACCAGCACCGTTGCGTCCTGCCACGGCAACACCACGCCATGTGCCGGAACACAGCTGGCCAGCGGAATCAGCGCCGTGAGGACAGCGCAGGCCAGCAACGCCTCGTACACACCACGTGCGGTGGGACGGACCAGCGCCCACACCAACACGGTCGCAAAGACCGCGTAATAGACATAACGCTCCTGTCCTTGCGCAAGCAGGCGTGCGGCGATGAACAAGGCCGAGATGCCGGCGACGCTACCCAGGCACACGCCCACGGTGAGGCGCGCCATCGCGTGGGTGCGGCGCGGTTGATCCACCAGCCGACGCTTGCGGCGTGTTTCGATCCACAACAGGTTGCCGCTGTAGAACAGGAACGCACCGCCCAACCCGAGCAGGAAATACAGCCACTGCACCGGTGCATGCCCGAAGTTGCCGAAGTGCAGCCCTTGCAGTCCGCGCAAGGCGGCGGTGCCTGGTGACATCGTCCTTGGTTCGAGCACGCGCAGGACCTGGCCGGTTGCCGCGTCCAAGGCCACGCCACCGAGTGTGTTGAGGCGGCGCTGATCGTTGTGGCCATACACTTCCGCACGTGCATGGGCATCGCCTGCATCATGGAACCCGATGCTCTCCGGTACCAAGCCCGGGCTGGCTGCGCGCGCCTTGTCCAGCAGCACCGCAACCGGCAACACCGGCGCCGCACGCCTGGCCGGTTGCACATGCGGGGTGAGTTCGAACTCCGGCGCCAGGATCTGCATCAGCTTGCCGTCGAACACCAGGAACTGGAACGGCGCCAGCAACAGCACGCCCAGGCACAACACCGCGCCGGACCAGGCAAAGATCACATGGAACGGCAGCGACAACATGCCGACCACGTTGTGCGCGTCCTGCCACAGGCGCTTGAGGTTATGGCCCGGCCGCAGCGCGAACAGGTCCTTGAAGAACACCGGCGCGTACAGCACCACCCCGCTAAGCAACGCCAGCCCGTACAGCACGCTCACCACACCGAACAGATAGGTGCCGAACACGCGTGGCAGGCCGGCGGTGAAGTGCAGGTCGTAGAGGAAGTCGGCAAAGCCCACGCGCTGCGGCAGTTCCAGCAGGCTGCCATCGGCGGCCTGTTGATACTGCCGCATGCCGCCACTGGCCTCGGCCTGTGGCCCATACCAGTACAGCCGCGGGATCGGCCCGTGCTCGCCGGGCAGCAGCACCAGGAAGGAGTCGGCCACCTGCGGATGCCGGGCGATCACCGCATCCAGCAAAGTCTGCGCGGCGGCGACAGGATCTGCCGGCGCACGCTGTGTGACAGGCGGCGTGGCCTGCCAGCCGCTCAATTGATGCGTGAACACGGTGATGGCGCCGGCGTAGAAGGCGATGAACAAGGCCATGCCCGCCAACAGACCCATCCAGCTGTGGACCGACAGAAACGCGCGCAAGGTCGATGCTTTCATGCGCCCAGCTCCGTCCAGCCCAATGCCTTGATGCCTGCAAGCGCGAGGTAGCACAGCAGCGTCAGCCCGCCGAGCACGGCCCAGGCGCGCGATGCGCGACGGAACACGAACGGCAGCGCCATCGCACCCACCCAGGCCGGAAACATCAGCAGCAGCCATGCCAGCGTGTAACTCTGCTGCGGCCCCGGCAGCAACAGGGCGCACAGGCCGACCACGCCGACCGCCAGCGGCAGGCCCAGCACCACTGCGGCCAGCCACCTAGCCCACATGGCGCACCTGCCTGCGTTGCGTGCGCGCCTGCCGCCAGGCATCCAGACAGGGCAGCGCCACCGCCACCAGCATCAGCGCCGTCACTGCGGCGAAGATGCCGGCCCAGGTGCCCAAGGCCTGCATGGCGCAGCCCAGCGATAGCAGCAGCAATGCGCTGGCGCCGATGCGTAGCGCGCGCGCGGGCAGCCGGCGCTGCGGCCACAGGCGTTGATGCCGTGTTGCCAGGTAGAACGCCAGCGCCGACGCCGCAGCGGTGAGCAGGTAGCACCAGGTCATCAAACCGCTCATGCCTGCGCCCGCGTCGAAGCGGAGAAACGCAACACACCGAGCTGCGCTGGCCGCGCGCCGCCACCTTGCGCGCCGGCACACAGCGAATATGTAACCCACACTAGTGCATGCGCGCATCCAAGGATGCGCACACCATGGACAAACGGCTCAACCATCGAAGAAACCACCGCCATCAAAACGCCCACGCACAACACTCCCGTACACACGGTCGACGGAAGGCATGGCGGCGGCTGTGCCCGGCAGCCCTCCCCGGGCCGCCTAAGTAGCGGGTGGCACCCCTGCCGCACCGCCCGGTGGGCGCGCGCAGCGAGGTGTTGGCCGCTCTACGGCGCGCAATCTAACAGGTGCCACAGCGCCGGACCAGCGGTCCGGCGCTGTGTGTGCTGCATCAGTCCTGCGGCGTCAGCACGATGACGCCCAGCGGCGGCAACACCAACGGCAGGGATTGCGCATGGCCATGCATGGACTGCTGCTCGGCGCTCACCATACCGCCATTGCCCAGGTTCGCGCCGCCGTAGAGGCCGGCATCGCTATTGAACACTTCGCGCCACTGGCCGCCCTGCGGCACACCGATACGATAGCCGTGCTGCACCACCGGGGTGAAATTGATCACCACCAGCACTGGCGCATCGCCGCGCTTTGCCTTGCGCAGGAACGCGACCACGCTGTTGGCCGCGTCATCGCCGACCACCCAGGCAAACCCGGCCGGGTCGTCGTCCTGCGCGTGCAATGCGGGATATTCGGCGTACATCCGGTTCAGATCGCGCACCAGGGTCTGCACGCCGCGATGGCGCGGGTCGTCGAGCAGATGCCAGGGGATGCCGCCGTCGTGGTTCCACTCGGTGGGCTGGCCGAATTCGCAGCCCATGAACAACAGCTTGCGCCCCGGGTGGGTGAACATGTAACCCAGGTAGGCGCGCAGGTTGGCAAAGCGCTGCCAATCGTCGCCCGGCATGCGGCCGAGCAACGAGCCCTTGCCGTGCACCACTTCGTCGTGCGAGATCGGCAGCACGAAGCGCTCCGAATACGCGTAGACCATGCTGAAGGTCAGTTCGCCATGGTGATAACGGCGGTAGATCGGGTCCAGCGCCGCGTAATGCAGGGTGTCGTGCATCCAGCCCATGTTCCACTTGTAGTGGAAGCCCAGGCCGCCGTGCGCCACGTCGGCAGTGACGCCGGGGAACGCGGTGGATTCCTCGGCAATCATCACCGCACCCGGGGTGTGCTCACGCACCACCTCGTTGAGCCGGCGCAGGAAGGCGATGGTCTCGTAGTTCTCGCGCCCGCCGTGGATGTTGGGCACCCACTCGCCGGCATTGCGGCTATAGTCGCGGTACAGCATCGAGGCCACCGCATCCACGCGCAGGCCGTCCACGTGATAGCGCTGCAGAAACTCCATTGCACTGGCGATCAGAAAGCCGGATACCTCACGGCGGCCATGGTTGTAGATCAGCGTATTCCAGTCGCGATGGAAGCCCTCGCGCGGGTCGGCGTGTTCGTACAGCGCGGTGCCATCAAAATGCGCCAACCCATGCGCGTCGGTAGGAAAGTGCGCCGGCACCCAATCCACCAGCACGCCGATGCCCTCGCGGTGGCAGCGGTCGACAAAGCGGGCAAAGCCGTCCGGCGAACCGAAGCGCGCGGTGGGCGCGAACAGCCCTAGCGGCTGGTAGCCCCACGAGCCACCGAATGGATGCTCGGTGACCGGCATCAGCTCCACATGGGTGAAGCCCATATCGGCGACATACGGAATCAGGCGGTCGGCCAAGCCGTCCCAGTCCAGGTCCACGCCTTCTTCGCGCAGCCAGGAGCCGGCATGGATCTCGTAGATGCTCATCGGCGCGTCGTGCGCCTGGCGGCGCGCGCGCGTGGTCATCCAGCCGTCGTCGCTCCACTGGAACGGCGTGGGGTCGGCGACGATGGAGGCGGTGCCCGGCGCCAGTTCCGCGCGCCGCGCCACCGGGTCGGCCTTGGCCGGCAACTCGTGGCCATGCGGGCCACGCAGCTGGTATTTGTAATGTGCTCCGGGGCCGACGTCGGGCACGAACAGCTCCCACACGCCGGACTGGTGGCGCAGCCGCATCGGGTGGCGTCGCGCATCCCAACTGTTGAAGTCGCCCACCACCGCCACGCGCGTGGCATTGGGCGCCCATACCGCAAAGCGCGTGCCACGCACGCCGTTCACCTCCACCACGTTGGCACCCAAGGCATCGGCCAGCTGCAGGTGGTGGCCCTCGCTGATCAGGTGCAAGTCGAAGTCGCTGAGCTGCGGCCCGAAGGCGTACGGGTCGGCGGTGTCCTGCTCGCCGCCGGGCCAGCCGATGCGCAGGCGGTAGCCGCCCTGCGCCGGAAGGTCGCCGGCAAACAGGCCCGGTTCCGGGCCGGCCTCCAGCGCGATCGCCTGGCCGTCGTCGAGCACCGCACTGACGCGTTCGGCACCAGGCAGATAAGTGCGCAACACGCGCCCGCTGTCGCTCGGATGCGCGCCCAAGACAGCGAACGCATTGCCGTGGCGCGCTTCGGCCAGGGCGCGGATGACGCTGGGATCCCATCGATTACTCACTGCTGTCATTACTCCACTCATCATGTGTCCCCTGCACCGGCGCGTGCGCGTTGCAGGATGCGTCGCAACCCTTCGATCGGCACCATCAACCAGCCGGGACGGTTGGCAGCTTCATAGCGCACTTCGTAGCAAGCCTTCTCCACCAGGAACAGCAAGGTGGCGGCATTGAACGCCGCCGGCGCGATCCACGGATGGGCGCTGGCGTCGAGCACGGCATGGTAAGCGTCCAGGAAGGCCCGTGTGGAGCGGCGGCGGAACTGCACCAGGAATTCGTCCAGATGCGTGTCCACGCCCACCCCGGCGCGTGCGGCCGTGCCCTCCTCGCCACGCGCCGACACTTCGCTGGCGTAATCGAGCGAGCGCAGGAAGCCGGCCACATCACGCAGCGGGCTGGCCTTGGCGCGACGCTCGGCCAGCGGCTTGGCCGGCTCGCCTTCGAAGTCGATCAACACCACATCGTCGAAGGCCACCAGGATCTGGCCCAGGTGGAAGTCGCCGTGCACGCGCGTCAGCAGCGAATCGGCCAGCACGCTCGGCGCCTGGGCAAGCAGCGAATCCAGCTGCGGACGTTGCGCCAGGATGGCGTCCAGCGCTTCGCGTTCGGCCGGTTCCTCGCTGCCGGCCAGGCGGGCGTTGACGGTTTCCCACATCTCCTCCACCTGCCGCGCCACGCCCGCCACCACATCGTTGGCGGTGGGCAGGTCGATGCGCTGCGGGGCGAAGTCGGCATCGTCGGTGGCGCGCGACAGCGCCTCATGCAACTCGGCCAGGCGCTTGCCGACCACCGCGGCGAACGCGTCATACCCGGCAATGGCTTCGGCGCGGGCCTCATCGGTCTGCGCGGTGGCGTATTCGTCGAAGCTGCGCGCCAGATGATCCAGCGTCCAGCGCCAGGCATCGCCCTGGTTGCGGATGAAGCCCTGCAACAGCGCGATGGTGGTGACGGTGCCCTGGCCATCGATGCGGCTCACACTGCCCAGCAAGGGAGCAGCATTGGCATAGCCCATCTCGGTGAGCCGACGGCCGATCTCGATCTCCGGGTTGGCGCCGGTGGCCACATGCCGCAGCAGCTTGAACACCGCCTTGTCGGCCACCACCAGCGAGCTGTTGCTCTGTTCGGCCGACAGCCAGCGGATGTCCGGGTCGTCCGGGATCTCCAGCCTGGCCAGCGCCGGCGTCGCTTCGAATCGCACCTGGCCCTGCTGCGAAGCATCGTCGCCATCGCAGAAGTCCAGCGTCGCATCGGTGCGCAAGGCATCGATCACCCCGCGCACCATCGGCTTGAGCGCAAACGCATCGGTGAGATAGCCCACCTCGCGGCCCTGGCGCACGCGCGCCAATGCCAGCTGCTCGGCCAGCGTGCTGGGGTGCTCGCGCTCCCACACGATACCCACCGGCAGCATGTAGCACTCGTGGCGGCCGTCTTCCAGCTCTACCGCCAGCTCCAGCAGGCTCATCGGCTCATCGCCCGGCAGCGGCGTACGGCGCGAGATGCGCACGTGCTTGAGTGCCTGGTCCTTGGCCGAAAACCAGCGCCGCGCCGACAACCAGGCCGGCAGGATTTCGCCTTCCAAGGTGGGCAGATGCGGCAGTAGCGCAGCGCTTTCGTCGACATCGCTGCGCAGCACCAGCGTGCGGTAGTCCGGCAATGGCACCGGGCTGGGCACATGCCAATCCGGCAAGGTGCCCTCGCTGACCAGCTGGAAGGCATAGAAGCCGAACGGCGGCACGGTGAGCAGATAGGTCAGCCGGCCCACCGGCGGGAAGCTGCCGCCGCCGATGATGTCCACCGGCACGCGGCCTTCGAACTCGGACAGGTCCAGCTCCACTGCCTGCAACGTGTGCGACAGGTTAGCCACGCACAGCACGGTTTCGTCCTGATAGCAGCGCAAGTAGGCCAGCATGCGGCGGTTGCCCGGGTACAAAAAGCGCAGGCTGCCGCGGCCGAACGCCTGGTAGCGCTTGCGCACGCTGAGCACGCGGCGGGTCCAGGTCAGCAGCGAATGCTGGTCGCGGATCTGTGCTTCCACATTGACCGCCTGGAAGCCGTACAGCGGGTCCATCACCGGCGGCAGCACCAGCTGCGCCGGATCGGCGCGCGAGAAGCCACCATTGCGGTCGATCGACCACTGCATCGGCGTGCGCACGCCATCGCGGTCGCCCAGATGGATGTTGTCGCCCATGCCGATCTCATCGCCGTAATACAGCACTGGCGTGCCCGGCATGGTGAGCAATAAAGAGGTCATCAGCTCGATGCGGCGGCGGTCGCGCTCCAGCAGTGGCGCCAGTCGCCGGCGGATGCCCAGGTTGATACGCGCCCGGCGATCGGCCGCGTAGGTCTGCCACAGGTAATCGCGCTCCGAATCGGTGACCATTTCCAACGTCAACTCGTCGTGGTTGCGCAGGAAGATCGCCCACTGGCAGCTCTCCGGAATCTCCGGGGTCTGACGCATGATGTCGGTGATGGGGAAGCGGTCTTCGCGCGCGATCGCCATGTACATGCGCGGCATCAGCGGGAAGTGGAACGCCATATGGCATTCGTCGGCATTCTGGCCGAAGTACTGCTGGGTATCTTCCGGCCACATGTTGGCTTCGGCCAGCAGCATGCGATCCGGGTATTCGGCATCCAAGGTGGCGCGGATCTTACGCAGGATCGCGTGGGTTTCCGGCAGGTTTTCGTTGGAGGTGCCAGAGCGCTCGATCAGGTACGGCACCGCATCCAGGCGCAGGCCGTCCACACCGCGGTCCAGCCAGAAGCGCATCACTTCCAGCACCGCCTCCAGCACTGCCGGGTTGTCGAAGTTCAGATCCGGCTGATGCGAGTAGAACCGATGCCAGAAGTATTGGCCGGCCACCGGGTCCCAGGTCCAGTTGGATTTTTCGGTATCGCAGAAGATGATGCGCGTACCTTCGTATTCTTGATCGGTGTCCGACCAGACGTAGAAGTCGCGCTCAGGCGAGTCGGCCGGCGCGTTGCGCGCACGCTGAAACCAGGGGTGCTGATCGGAAGTGTGATTGATCACCAGCTCGGTGACGATGCGGATGCCACGCGCATGCGCCTGCGCCACCAGCTGCTCGAAATCTTCGATGCTGCCGTAATCCGGATGCACCGCCATGTATTCGGCAATGTCGTAGCCATCGTCGCGGCGCGGGCTGGGGTAGAACGGCAGCAGCCAGACGGTGTCCACGCCGAGTTCGGCGATGTAGTCCAGCTTGGAAATCAATCCCGGGAAGTCGCCGATGCCATCGTCATTGGAGTCGAAGAACGACTTGACGTGCACTTGATAGATGATCGCGTCCTTGTACCAACGCTGGTCGGCGACCACGGCAGACTGCTGCGCGTCGGCCTGTAAAGCGGGAACTGCATTCATGCGACCTCTCCTGCGCGGATGCGCCATAACGCGAACGGCCGCGTCGCTTCTAACCGGATGTGTTGGTGTTTGCCATGCAACGTAAAACGATGGCCGTCCCACAGGTCTTCCACCGCCACACCGGCGTGATCGGGCAGGCCCAGCTCCCATAGCGGGATTTCGACGTCCGCGTCCTGCCCCGCATGCGGATCGAGATTGATCGCCACCAGCACCATCGTGCGGCTACGCGACAGGTAGCCGGCATCCAGGAACTTGCCGAAGTACAGCACCTGATCGTTATGCGCCTGATAGAAACGCGTGCCCAGGTGCGACTGCAGCTCCGGATGCATGCGACGCAGCTGGTTGAAGCGGGTGATCTCCGCGACGATATCGCCGGGCGCACGCTCCGGCCAGGCGCGCAGCTGGAACTTCTCTGAGTCCAGATACTCTTCCTTGCCCGGCGCCAGCGGCGTGGCCTCGCACAGCTCGAAGCCCTGGTACATGCCCCATAGCCCCGATAGCGTGGTCGCCAGCGCGGCGCGGATCAGATGCCCGTTGCGTCCGCTGGTCTGCAGGAACAGCGGATTGATGTCCGGCGTGTTGACGAAAAAGTGCGGGCGGAAGCATTCGCGCGGCACGCCTTCGTTCAATTCCTCCACATACGCCTGCAGCTCGTGCTTGTGGTTGCGCCAGGTGAAATAGGTATAGGACTGCGAGAAACCGCACTTGGCCAGGCGGTACATCATCTTCGGCCGGGTGAAGGCCTCCGACAGGAACACTACATCCGGCCGGCGCCCGCGCACATCGGCAATCAGCCACTCCCAGAACGGGAACGGCTTGGTGTGCGGGTTATCGACACGGAACAGCGTCACGCCCTCGTTGACCCAGAACAGCACCGCGTCGCGCAGCGTCTTCCATAGATCCGGCACCGCGCCGCTGGCGTAGAAGTCGACGTTGACGATGTCCTGGTATTTCTTCGGCGGGTTTTCCGCATACGGAATCGAGCCATCTGCGCGCCAGGTGAACCAGTCCTTGTGGTCCTTCAACCACGGGTGATCCGGCGCACACTGGATCGCAAAATCCAGCGCCACCTCCAGCCCATGTGCACGTGCGGCCTGGATCAACCTGCGGAAGCCTTCGAGCCCGCCGAGTTCGGCATGCACCTCGGTATGCCCGCCGTCGGTTGCGCCGATCGCATACGGACTGCCGGGCTCACCATCGACGGCGGTGACCGAGTTGTTGCGGCCCTTGCGGTTCTTCGCCCCAATCGGATGGATCGGCGGCATGTACAACACGTCGAAGTGCATGGCGCGGATATGCGGCAGGCGCTGGATGACGTCATCGAACGTGCCATGCCGGTTGACATCACCGCTCTGCGAGCGCGGAAACAATTCGTACCAACTGGCGAAGTGCGCCGCACGGCGCTCCGATTCCACCCGGAAGGTGACCGGATACTCGGCGCGGAACGGCTTGTCGTCGGCCAGCGCCATTGCCTGCGCGGTCTGCGGCTCCAGCACGATGGCCAGTTGCTGCAACGGCTCGCTCTGCGCGCCGATGCGGGTAAGAATGTCCTGCAGCTGCGCTGCCAGGCCGCCTTCGCTGCGCGCATGCGCCGCCTTGACCACCGCAATGGCTTCCTGCACATCCACCGGCAGCACCGTATCGGCGGCACGCTTCTTCTCCAGATCCACATGCAACGTGGCGAAGACATCGCGCCAGCCTTCCACGCGGAATTCGTAGGTGCCGATGCGCTCCAGCGGAAACTCCGCGCGCCAGCGGTCGTTGCCCAATGCGCGCATCGGTGCGCTGGCCCAGCTCTTGGCATCGGCGGCACGCCACAGTACTGCCACCGCAATGCGGTCGTGTCCGTCGCAGAACGCATCGGCCTCCACGCAGATCCGGTCGCCCACGGTGCGCTTGACCGGGAAGCGGCCGTTATCCACCGACGGCGTTACCGACTCGATGCAGACACGTGGCCAGGTCCCGGCGGTCTGCGCGCGCGGACGCATGCGCGGCACCGCCAGCACATGCCGTGCCGGCACGCTGCGATACACCCGCACCTCGCCTGGCTCCAATGCTTCCAGCGTCGCGCCGGAGAGCGTGCTGCCGTCCTCGGCCACCAGCGCTTCGGCATCGCCGAACAAGCGCAGCAAATCAGAGGCCGGCACCGGCACCACACGACGGGTATCGCCATTGATCAATAACAAGGAGGGCAAGCCACCCAACGGCTCGACCGCCACCGCGGTGAGCCCGGTGGGCTCACGCAGCAGCGGGCGCAGCCGCATGCCGGCATTGCTACCCGGCAGCCGGTCGCCGTTACGTAAGGACTGCGGCAAGGCGTGCAACTGCGTCTCGTCCAGTAACCAGGCGCCGCCCAGCGCCTGGGCCAGCTGCCAGTGCTGTTCCGGCGCTGTGGCACGCATGCCGTCGGGCGCATCCAGCACCGCCACGACCTGCGCTGCCAGTGCGCGCAATGCCATGTCTTCTTCGAAGAACCAACTGCCGCGCCCATCCCACCAGGCCAGCGAAGAGAATGCCGCATCGAAGCCGGCGCCGGACAGCTGCTGCAAGGCGTCCAGCCCCAGACCCGGCGTCCATGCGGCGAACACCACCTCCGGTGCCTGCGCATGCACCCGCGCAATCAATTCGCGCCATCGCTGCGCCGGCACCTGCTGCGGCTGTAACAGGCGGAAGCCACCCACGCCCTGCCCGGCCCACTCCAGCAGCCGTGCGCTCCACCATTCCACCAGGGCCGCACCCTCCTGCGCATAGCTGAAGCGTGCCTCGGCCACCTCGGGCGTGGCCCGTGGCTGGCGCGGGTCCGGCACCGCCGTACTCCGCGCCCGAAACCACTGCGGATTGTCGCGCACCACTGCGCTGGCACCGCCCACCTCGTCCAGCCGCACATCGATCAATAGGGTCACGCCGGCCTGCTGCGCGGCCTGCACGGCCGCACGCAGACGCCCGGCGTGCGCGTCGTCTCCGCCGGTGGGCTCCATCAACCGGCCTTCGGCATCGCGCGCGAACGGCGCGGCCATCACCACATGGTCGCAGCCGGCATCGCGTGCAGCCGTGCAGCGCTGCTCCAGCCCGCTGGACGCCACAGTTGCGTCATTGAGATCACAGATCCGCATGGCCCCCCCCTAGCCGGCAACGGCGCGCAAACGCGCCGTGACGAAAGACCCCATGCGCTGTCCCCCGCGCTGCAACGCCGTTGGCGCAGCCGTACGGCGCACCCGTCCAACACTTGCCCGGATCACCCCTTGCCCGCGCGACACCGGGACGATCCTGCCTACCGTGACTGCAGTCATGCGCAACTCCGCAACGATTCTTGACCCATGCAGTCAAACACCCCCGTTGCGAATTTCATGTGTCGGTGGAATTGACGAAAATCCAACAAGCGTGACGTAGCAGCCGCGGCCACATGACGTTCTCGCGTTCCGAGTACCTTGCGATGCAGTAAGCTGAGCGCTCACCCTGCAAGGAGCGCACGGATGCGGAGCTATGTCGCGATGGCGTTTGTGATCGTCGCCGCGGTTGCACAAGCCAGGGAGCCCAAGCTGGAATCAAGGCGCGCACACGAAATTGCAACGCTTTGGCAGGACTTCAGTGTCAACGACGACATTGTGAAAGAGGACTCTGTGGGTTTCCTGCAGGTTGCCGACCTGGACCAGGACGGTGCTGATGAAATCGTCTACCTCGGCTCATCCTATTGCTCAGGATCCACCGCAGATTGCCCCAACGGCATCACGGTCCTCAGCAAACTCATTCCCAGAAAGGCACCCACCCTTGGCGCTAGCGCGGACCAGTGGGAAATCAGGGCGCGCAAGACCGGCTATACCCCGGATGCAACCGAGCAAATTCCTGGCGAAGTGATGGACCTGGCAATCTCCGGCAATCGCATCGACGTGACCTTTGTCGTACAGAGGCCGTCTTCCATCTGCAAGCGGGAATTGCGCAATGCGGACGGATCGGAGCGCTGTCCTGCACCGGGCCGTTACACCTGGGCCTATACCTGGAAGCGCGGCAGCCTGACGCGAGTCGCGCAGGGGGAGCGCTACGAACGGAACCCCTCAACGGCCAATTTCCCGGAGCCGGTGCTTGGCACATGGGTCACTGCCGGCGTTGCATGCGGCGATCCGGAGGCGGCCGATCCCAAGCACACCCTTACAGTGGAGCGGAATCGCATGACCGGCAAAGGCGAGCAACTGTGGCCTGCCGCGGTCACTCTGCTGGCGCAAACTCCCTGGGCCTGGCGGATCATCACCACTTCGGCGAAACCGCCACACAAGGAAGTCCCCGCCATCTTCATGCTGAGCGAAATGGAATCACGGCTGATCATTGCCGAGCAGACGCGGGTCAGGACGCTTGATCGCTGCCGCTAGGGAAACTCTGAACAACTCCCCCTGATCCTGCGACAATCGCACAGAGGCACCAGGACGATGACGATGCAACTGACCTTCGGCGACGCGGAGTACAACAGCAAGCGNTGCCGAAAACGGCAAAAAACCGGGGGTTTGAGCGCCCTCAGCGCGGCGGATGTGGCGTGTTTCGTTTTCCGGCTGCGTTGATCAGACCATCCCTAGGCGCCGAATCAGCCTGCTCCAACATCTGCAGCAACGGATAGCCGAACGCCGCAAGCAAGCGGTCACCGTCATGGGCATGCCCACCCGCCGCCCTGACAAACCGAAACACGCGCAAACGCCCCACCCAGGCGCGCAACTGCATCTCGGAGTGTTCTTCAGACAACCAACGAGACCAAGCGTCCATACCGTCCTCATTGCACTGAAACGTATCGCCGCTCACCGGCCAGACCTACCCGTGGATGGGCACTGTGTCCTTCGGGTGACGGGATGTCACGTTTGTAGCAGGGGCTGACGCCAACGCCGCTTGCAGACCAGGCGTGGCTGATCGGCGATCTGCCACGCCCACGCTCACATCGCCTTCTTGATCTCTTCCGCCTTCGCCAGGTGCTGCTCGACGTGCGTCTTAGTCTCGGTCAGGTGCTGCTTGACCGGCTCGGTCGACGCCACCGGCATCATCTGCATCTCGATCAGCTGCAGGGCGTCCTTGTGCCCGGCGATCATCGCGTCGATGTAGGCCGCAGCGTAGTCCTTGCCGGACGTCTGCCCCAGCGTGGACAGATCCTGCTCGCCCTTGCTCTCCAGCTTCTTGACGTCCGGGGTTTCGGCCAGCGTCCCCAGCGCCTTGGTCTTTTCCAGGTTCTCGGTGTGCTCTTTCTCCATCATCTTCGCGTACTCCAGCACCGCGCCGGTGACCTTCTTTTCCTGCGCCTGCTTCGCTGCGGTGATCTCGTGGTTGTCCACCGCCCCAAGCAAGCCAAGGGCGATGTCGTCTCCCGAACTCGCGCGTGCCGCGCCTTCCGGTGCCGGGCTGGTCTCGCCAACAGGCGGCGTGGTCGGGGTCGCCGCGCCACCGGTCGGCGTCGGCTCGGTGGACGCGGCAGGCGCTGCGGCCTCCTTGTCGGCATCCGGCTTGCACCCAGCGAGCGCAAGCGCCGCGACGACGGACAGGACCAACAGTGACTGTTTCATGCTCCACTCCTTACTCGATAGGAGAGAGCAGCATCTGCCTGCCCAGGTGAAGAAAGCTCCGACGTCCCCCCAAGTTTGAGTAGCGCCTTAGTTTGGAGTCCAATTCCCTACCCCGAGGAGATTGGACGTGAAGAAGCGTTTTTCCGAAGAACAGATCATTGGC
>NZ_CM002139.1:441188-454606 GCF_000454545.1 Xanthomonas cassavae CFBP 4642 | reverse complement strand
GACGCCGACGGCCTATGCCCAGCACCTGGCCAACAGCGATATCATCAACCCCGGACTCTAAACCCGACTGCTACTCAGGATGGGGGGACGTCGGCTCGTACACGTCCCTTGGGTGAATCAGACGCAAGCATGGGCAGCGGGGCGGAAACCTCAGGGTCAGGGTGACTTCTTAAGTGGGCCTGACCCTTTCCTTGCTATTTTCGTAAGCGTCAACATGATGTGGGAATAGCTCGGCGTACAGCGGATATCCAATTCCGAGCGCGGCGACTTCCAGGCCATCTGCTCCAAACTCAGAAGAGCAGTCGGTAATGGCAACGCCCAGGCACTGGATCAGTTGCTTGGTTCTAGCGACTCTGACAGCAAAAGCGATACCCGCCACCTCACGCCCTGCGTACTGGATGATGGCCGGTTGCACAGCGCTGTAAGTAGCGACTGGTATAAATCTGCCGAACGCAGCGCCCATGGGCGGGTCTCCCGACTCAAAAGCGGTGTGCCCGATCAGCACAGAGTTTGCGAGGATGTCGAAGGGATGCATAGTTGCGTGGCCTTACATCTGATGTGGGTTTTGCCTTGGGACATCCGAAAATGACGTCAGGCTGGCTTCTTAGGGAAACTCTGAACAACTCCCCCCGATCCTGCGACAATCGCACAGAGGCACCAGGACGATGACGATGCAACTGACCTTCGGCGACGCGGAGTACAACAGCNCGAAAACATGCCGAAAACGGCAAAAAACCGGGGGTTTGAGCGCCCTCAGCGCGGCGGATGTGGCGTGTTTCGTTTTCCGGCTGCGTTGATCAGACCATCCTTAAGTGAGCCCAACCCGCTCTTCGTTTGACCATGGGCCATGCTTTATCGAAGGCAGCTGACATTGAGAACCCTTAGGCCTGCGGCTCGTAGCGCAGCTTGAACCACGTGTTGATGGCAGCGTCGACATTGGGACAGCTTAATTTTGCCGCATTCACAAGGTCCTCGCCCGTTTGTGGACAGGTGATGCCTAGCTCGGCTTCAAGCAGCCGCTGATTCCGGTTCGACTGCCGGCTGGCTATCAGCATAGCGATCCATTGCACTTGACCATGAAGGCCGTCCAGGCGCGGCGTCATGCACTCCTCGGATAGCCGCTCGTGATAGTTAATTTCCAGGCATTACCTACATCAGGACCTTGCTCCTCGCTCATCGACCACGCTGACGACGAGCTCACCGTTGCGCAAGCGGATGTGCAGTTTGCTGCCGATGGTGAAGCCGAGTTGTTCCAGCCAGCGGCCGCGTAGGCGTAGCGTGGGGATGCGGTGGTCGCTGGCGGGGTAGTAGCCGTAGCCGACGGTGCAGTGCTGCGGGGCACGTGGATGGCCGGCGCGGCGCGGCGTGCTGGATTCGGTGCGAGGCTCGGCGATCGGCGTGCGCTCAGTGTACACCCGTGGCGGGATCGAAGGGTCGAGGGTGTGCCAGGCGATCTCAGTGGATGGCGGCACCGTGGCGCGCTTGCGTGCGGGCTTGGGGCGGGATGTGGGGCGGGATGTGGGGCGACGCATGGGAAAGCCCTCCTAAACGAACAGGCCCCGCCGCCGGGTGGCGACGGGATGTCGGGAGGTTAGAAACCGCGAACAGTCGGCGGGCGTATTTCCCCGAAGGGTGTTGTATTAGCCGCCCTCCCGACGCAGGCATCGCGTCGGTTGCGCCCGCAAGACGCTGCAGGCACAAAAAAACCCACCGGTTTGACGGAGGTGGGCACCGCTGTTCGAGGAGTTTCTACGCTCCTTGCAGAAAAGATTGCAACGCGATACGTGACATGTCAACTGGTCGAGGCTGGCAATCTGGAAAGCGTTGATGGAAGATCTCGCTTACCGTTTGAAGCAGCAGAGGTAGAGTTGGATTGGAGAAGGGAGAATGCTGCCCCGCGCGCATTCATCGCTCCTCTTTCCAAGCAATGACCAAAACGATCAACAAGAGCGCGTCAATGGCGTCAAGATCGATGGAGATAGGTCATGAAATGGGGCCCTCAAAGCGTAGAGCCTGTGGATACAAAGCAGGCAAGAACAGGCAGAAATTTCTTTTCCCTGTTGCTGCTCCTTGCGACGGGACTTCAGGGCGCGTGCGCCCATCCTAAGAAGGATTCCACTACGTCATCTGCATCAGCACCAGTCATTGCTCAGGACAGGATTGCGGGCGATAGCTTGGAGCCAAATAAGCCCAGCATTAACTCTCAGCAGCTGGAGACCAGGTTGCTTAGGTTTGTCGATGGATTCAGGTCACCGGCCGATATGAATTACATGCGGCTGGAGACTGCACTGGGCGCAAAGTTCGGCGGCACCTCAGACTCCGTGCATCCTTTTTACATCATGAAAAATAGTCCCCTGAGTGACGGGTACACTTTCTACGCAACCCATGTCCCCGCAGAAAAAATCTTCGCGAGCATAGAAGTCGCAGTCGGTCTCCCCGAAGGTATCGACCCAACGCGTACGTCTACCTCGCATTGCGTTTGGGATGCAACAACGCTGTCACGGAAACTGGAGGAGATGGGTTACAAGCGTGGTGGACAAAGGCCTTTCCAGGGAGGATGGCTGCGTCAGCACTGGCGTTCGCTCAACAATGGAAAACAAGGCTTCTCCGTCGCGTTGCTGATCTACCGAACCAGTCAAGACAGTGGTTCGCGTGAATGTGCTTACGGCATGCAGATCGATGGGGGCAACGCATGATACGTGTCGACCCAAGAATTGAGCCCCTGCTGGCACAGATGGCGAACGATCCGCGCCTTCCAAGAGAGGCCGAATCCAGTATTCGTCAAGCGCTATCTGAATCGCCCTACCTGTCGAATTTGCTTGGTAATGCGATAGAGAAGGGGCATATCGGATCGATCGCGGTCTCGCATGCCCAGAACAACGGCGGTCATTTCCAAGATGGCAAACATGGGCGCGCCGGCACGCTCAACATCAGCGCAGCAGCGTTCACCGAATTCACGGGTGCGCCGACGTCCCCCCAAGTTTGAGTAGCGCCTTAGTTTGGAGTCCAATTCCCTACCCCGAGGAGATTGGACGTGAAGAAGCGTTTTT
This sequence comes from Xanthomonas cassavae CFBP 4642, assembly GCF_000454545.1. Taxonomy (NCBI): domain Bacteria; kingdom Pseudomonadati; phylum Pseudomonadota; class Gammaproteobacteria; order Lysobacterales; family Lysobacteraceae; genus Xanthomonas; species Xanthomonas cassavae. The sequence goes on along the minus strand of NZ_CM002139.1, from coordinate 451,556 downwards.
CCGAAGNAAGCAATCGGCGGAATGACGCCGACGGCCTATGCCCAGCACCTGGCCAACAGCGATATCATCAACCCCGGACTCTAAACCCGACTGCTACTCAGGATGGGGGGACGTCGGCGCAGCGTATTGACTACATAACCGAAGTACTTGGGCATGAAACGATGCATGGCGTACAGGCAGAGCACCGGACTCAAGCGCTGGCCGAGTTCGCAAGGACGATGGGCAACCGGATGCAGGAGGCGCACGAGAATCGCGAGGGTCAGGTCGACCTTACCGGGCCAACGCGCGTCTATCTGGATAGCACCCGGGAGGATGAGGCGCTCTCAGAGATTTCAGGCATGCGTGCGCTTCACGACCGCATCAAGCATCAGAACCCTGGCATGCCTGATGAAATGGTCGAGCTGCGACTGCTCCAGCGCTCGACTACGCGTTACGTGGAAAGAGACGTTGCTCCACCGCAGTTTGCCAACGGATTGACATATGAAGAGCTCACCACGCGCCCGTTCTCACGTAATGATGCGCTCACAAAGTCCGTGGAAAAGTGCTTCTACGACAGTCGCGGCACGCTAGGCCCACACGGCGACTCCGACTATCGGAACTACTATGGCGTCAATCCGATCAGTCACATCGCACAGAACTACGCGCATCTGGCGCATGATCGCCAGCCGCCGGAAATCCGCATCGATCTCAAATCGCTGGGTCTGGATCCAAGGCAGCTGGAGCGCAACGGGCTCGACCTAGGGTCTGCAAAGACCTTCAACATCGTTGACCTTGGCAAGGACGGCTATGGCATGGTCCAACTCAAGGACACTGGCGCACGCGGCGTTAGTTCTCCTAATCTTGCGGCACCGAATGAGCCTGGACGCGCATTGACGCCTGCAGAGGTGGGGCACCCGGGCCATGCCATGCATCAGCAGATCCGAAGCAAGGTTGAGCAGCTGGACGCAGCCAACGGCCGCACGTTCGACGCGACCAGTGAGCGGATGACCGCGAGTCTGTTGACGCTAGCAAAAGACAACGGACTAACACGTGTGGACCACGTGCTGCTCAGCGAGAAGACCAAAGACTCGCCAGCTGCGCAGACTCTGTTTGTAGTGCAGGGCGATCTCAAGGATCCAGCCATGTTGCGGGCCTATATGCCAACCGCCGATGCCGCAGCTCGGCCTGTTCAAGAGAGTTTTACCCAACTGGAATCTGTCAACCAGCGACTAGCGCAAGAGCGCTCCCAGGAGCTGGCAATGGAACAGCAGCGCTCGCAATAGCAACAACAGCGCGGCCCCGTTCCGTCGCTTTGAGGCGATGGAGTGCCGCGGCTACCAACAAGCAGTAGAACTCGTCACTATAGATCTGCCGCGTTGGCGGCAAGCTCAACGAGCAACGGTTGACGCCGCCTTCTAAAGTGAACCTGACCCTGAGGTTTCCCCACATTTCCCCCAGCAAGATCAAGCACTTGGTGCGCCAGGATGTGGAAGAAGGTGCGCGCATGGGGCACGCTTCAAGGTGACTAAGCCAGAGAAGAGTGCCGACCATGCGCGCCAGCGAAGTATTGCAGAAGTGCCTGTCTAACTCACTGGCCGGNGGTGACTAAGCCAGAGAAGAGTGCCGACCATGCGCGCCAGCGAAGTATTGCAGAAGTGCCTGTCTAACTCACTGGCCGGGATGCATGCATTACGCCAACGCACCTTGCTGCGCGCGGTTGAAGCGCTAGTGCACGGAGGCCGGCTGACGCTGATCGACATCGCACGCGCCTGGCCCGGTGCGACGCGGGTACGTGCGCCCCTCAAGGCATGCGATCGTTTACTGTGCAATCGCAGATTGTACGCCGAGCGATCCGTGGTCGAGCGGGACATGGCGCATTGGCTACTGCGCGGCGAGCAGCCGGTGGTCGTCATCGACTGGAGCGATTTGAAGCCGGACAAGTCGTGGTGCCTGCTGCGCGCAGCTGTGCCGATCGGTGGACGTACGCTCACCTTGCTGGACATGGTGGTTGCTGGGAAACAGCAGGGATCGCCCCGCGCAGCGAAGCGTTTTCTGCAGCAACTGCGCGCATTGATTCCAGACGATGTGCGCCCGATCCTGGTCCCCGACGCCGGATTCCGCACGCCATGGTTTCGCGCGGTGTCGGCGATGGGCTGGGATTGGGTCGGGCGCTTACGCGGGCGCACGCAGGTCAAGCCGCAAGACGTGCCCGATGATGCAGCGCAATGGATCGATAGCCGTCGCCTGCATGCGCTGGCGTCTAACCGTGCATACGAATTGCCACCGATGCAGGCCAATCGCAGTGATCCACTCGATTGCCGTCTGGTGCTCTATGCCAAGACACCGCAGGGACGTCAGCAACGCAACCGACGCTCACCTGCCAAGGTCTCGCGCGCATCATCCAGTTTGAAAGCAGCAGCGCGTGAGCGCGAGCCATGGCTGATCGTTGCCTCCCCACAGCTGCAAGCGCCAAGCGCGAAGCAGTTGGTCAACCTGTACGCACGAAGGATGCAGATCGAGCTGGCATTTCGGGATCTGAAATCGCATCGCTACGGTCAGGCGATGGAGGACAGCCTGACCCGTCGCGGTGAGCGGTTGCAGATCCTGTTGTTGCTCAGCACGCTGGCCACCTTCGCCAGTTGGCTGGCAGGACTGGGCTGCGAAGCCACCGGTATCGCCCAGTGGCTATCGCCACGCAGCAGTACACCCAAGCTCTACTCGACACTGCGTGTCGGCCGCGAGTCGCTGGTCAGGTGCTGGCCGATGGAACCAGTCTCACGCCGGCTAGATCGCTTGCGCACACTGCCCGACGCAGTGCGCGAGCAGATGACATTGGTGCTTTAGAAACGTGGGGATACCCAAGAACCTGACCCCGTTATTTGACCGACCGGCGCTCAGAAGACGCGGTTGGAGACCCTGATAAGGTCTGCGAAGTTGATGCAAGGAACCGAAACCGGCTGCAAGTTGCAAACTGCGGGGATCTTGTATTTCTTTTTGTTGGCGGGAGGAGATGGCTGCCTTGACTCATTGCTGATCAAGACAAAACCTTTTGCCTTGGCTGTGGCGACAATGACAACGTCGTTAGCGTCGACGCCTGTTCCGTACTGATCGTTCTGTACGCCGAGCTCGCCGTTGATGAGCATGGCGTGCCCGGCGATGACGTTATCGACATCCACAGGATTAAATCCGTCGATATCATGGAGCCATTGTCTACAGTCGGGGCTGATATGACCGCTCTCGTCCATTGCCACACGCGGGATCGCCATGCGCCCCGCCGACAATTCCGCTCTCAGCCACTCCCAAATCGTGGGCAAGTTTTCAATGGGATAGTTATCCCATGCATGCAGTGCCGACGATGCGTCAAGCACCCGCATAGTAGCGCTCCAACTGCCTTAAGGGCACCTCGAATAACCATGCCGGAGTCGATGTGGCGCATGCATGGAGGTGACGATGCTTGGAAACATCAGCACTCTGACATGGTCGGCCNACGTTTAGCATCACGTTCTTCACCGGCGAACAAACTGATCATCTGTAGCACCCTCCGCTAGCATCGCATTACGTCAATGATGACAGGATACTGGGGTTTTTAGAGGTTCCCTTTATTGAGACATGGTGCCAGAGTATCCCGCTAACTGAGGCGTTCTGCCAGTTCATTGAACGCGCAGATCCACAGTTCGAGTACGAGCCAGTTTCACAACCGCTTACTCTGAGAGAAGCCTACGAAGATGCTAAGCGTTCGGGACTGGAAACTGAGTTGGTTTTTCCCTGAGTATTGATGCATTAGGGCATCAATTTTGGGTTGTTATTCGCATGGATGGTCCATGCGTTTACGCGCAGCATTACCTGCGCACTTACTGGAGTCGATGAAATGAGCAATGCTGATATCACGAAAAACCGTAAGAATGTTATTGAAACGGGACGCGTGCTTGCACGGGTCCTTTCGCGTGATGAAGTAGGCCAGGTTGCAGGCGGCGCCACGAACCCGACGCCGACGCCAACCAATACATGGCAGGACAAGGGCACCTGCACGCCGAAGAGTGATCCCGGCTCTGCCTGAGGCAGCCCAGTAATCGGTAGTTGGGCAATCTTGGGTTCGACTACTGGTGGGCGCGTCCAGCGATTCTAGTGTTGGGCGCGCCTTAGTTGCGCATAAACCAGTACTGATTACGAGCCCGGGCTTTGCAGATAGCGCAACGGATTCGTAGGATCAATCCCGATCCGTCTATAGTGTGCGGCTATAGGTTATCGGCACATCGCAACCTGCTTACCTGACCAGGCATTACGTCGCAGCCCCACTTCCGTCCTTGACCGTCTCTTTGAACGAGATCGTGTGGATGTACGTGACGGGTCGCGCAGCCAGCGTAACTGCTGTATTTGAGGATCTGGATATCTATGAAGATAACTCCCTGGACTTTTCTAGCATTAGCAACTATTTCGTGCGTGGCAAGTGCAGCAGATGAGAGCTTAGACTCAACTTCCAAGTGCAACACCCCGCTTTGACGTAGGGTAGCGGCATGGGCACACAGTACAGGCACCTGGGTTCCGAAGAACGCGCTTTGCTTCAAATTGAACTCGGTAACGGAATGAGCATCAACTCCATTGCAAGGCGACTCAATCGCAGTGCGTCCACCCTGTCGCGCGAGATAAGGCGACAGGGCGAACCTGTCTATGCGGCAACCAGCGCAGCCAGCAACTATCGGCTGCGCCGCAGAGCGTGCGTTCGAAGGCGCCGGCTTGTTGAAGGCAGTGCGCTCTTTCAGCAGGTGCGTGACGACTTGGTTCTGTATCGTTGGTCGCCCCAGCAAATTGCTGCCAAGCTCAAGGCCATGCATCCGGATGATCCAAGTCAACGCGTGAGTCACGAAACAATCTACGCCGCTATCTACGCGCATCCGCGTGGTGGTTTGAAGAAAGAGCTTGTGGAGGCGCTTCGTCAGCACAAGCCGACGCGAGGCTTGCGCCGTACAACCGCTGCCAAGCGCACGTGGGTGCCGGAGGAGCTGCGTATCGTCCATCGGCCTGAAGAGGTGGCGCAGCGCTTGATTCCTGGGCACTGGGAAGGCGACCTGATCAAAGGGGCTTTCAACCGCTCGTGCGTAGGCACGCTGGTGGAGCGAAAGACGCGCTTTGTGGTGCTGTGCAAGATGGATGGCTGTACTGCACAGGATGCGCTGGAGGGCTTCACGCGACAGATGAAGAAGCTGCCGCGTTTCCTACTGGGAAGCCTCACCTATGACCGCGGAACCGAGATGACGTGTTATCCAGAGCTGATGAAGCGGCTCAACATCGATCTTTGGTTCGCCGATCCACATGCGCCCTGGCAGCGCGGCAGCAATGAGAACACCAACGGCCTGCTGCGCCAGTTCATGCCAAAAGGCGCGGACTTGTCCAAGGCGAGCCAGGAGTATCTCAACAACGTCGCCGACCTGATGAACGCCCGGCCACGGCAGACGCTTGGCTGGAAGACGCCGAACCAGGCGCTGGAAGAAGAGATCGCTCAATTCAACTCACGTGTTGCACTTGCAAGTTGAGACCGCCGAGTGTCTACATCGAATTTCTGTGGGATACCCAGCCGTCTCATTCAATCGCACGCCAGCAGACCATCCAGTTCTTGACCGATGGTAAGCACGATCATCAGGTATGCGTCGCAACCGATCTTGCCGATACCGACGTGCGTGGCTTGGTGTTGACGGTGCTCGACGCATCCGGACAGGAAGTGTCGAGCCACAAATATCCCGATTACCGGGGCGTCAAGCATTGCTATAGCGCAGATCTAGGCAAGGAGGGCACGCTTGGCCTCTGGACGTTCCGAGCGAAAACAGGGGATGGACGCGCTGGGGAAAGCACGATACAGGTCAATACCAGGCTCGAGGACTCACCACTTTCTAAGGATCCTGGAACACCCTATGTCGTGGGCCGCCCTAACTATGATGCTTCGATTCCACAACGGGAATGGCTTGGCAGCCTTGAGTGGGAAATGAAAGTCAACGCGCAAGGGAAGGTGACAGAAGTGTCTGTCGTGGCAGCAGAGGGCGTTGGCTTGAAACTCCGCGACCGCGCCATCGCCGCAGGCTACCTTTCACTTTTTTTCCCGGACAAGCAGCGAGAGAAAAAGCCACTAGTCTGGAGACGCCAGCTTTCATTCGCGCCTGACTAGATTTTGGCGGGGCGGGTTCTGAAGGTGCTTACTGGCATGGACGAATTTGGAGCCGTGTCAACCATTGGGATTCGCCGCGGCCATGTCGCCGATGTCAAAGTGACGCAGGCAAAGACTAAGAACTCCAGACTTGGGGCGTGCGTGGCCGGGAAGACTGCGCAGGTGCTGACGCCGTTTGCGCTGTCGCAACTCAATGCAACTGTATGCATCCTCTAGGCAGTACTGACTGAAAATTCAAAGATGCTGCTGGTTGTTCAGATCTTCAGCAGTAAGATTTTATGCGAGGAATATTAAGTGGAGCTCTTCCGCAGTGAGGTGTTCGCGGCGAAGAAGGTAGACCGGCTCGGTGGCATCAGCATCGCGCCGCCCCGCTTGGGGTGGGTTTTCTTTTTTAGCGCGACCCTGATCGTGTTCATCATGACGGGACTTGCGCTACTTGGGCGCTATAGCAGGACTGAAAAAATAGCTGGACGTCTGATTCCGTTGGCTGGCCAGGCGAATGTGGTGGTGCCACAGGCATCGGGTGCGACCGTGGCCGAAGTATTAGTGTCGGAGGGAGATCAGGTGATGCTTGGGCAACCCCTGGTCAAAGTATCGAGCCAGCGTTCCAGCGCGGCGTCCAGCGATACTGGAAAACTGATCTCCGGCGAACTTGCCAGCAAGCTCCAACAGCTCAAGGCTTCGGTCGAATCTCAGCAGCGCCTATCTGCGCTGAAGGAGCAGGATCTGCATGATCGGATCGGACTGCTACGTGCACGCATCGCAACGTTGACGCTACAGATCAAGAATCAGGATCTCCGCTACAAGGCGGCTAATGCGCTCTACGAAACTTGGCGCACTAAGGCGAGCGGATTGGTCAGCGGCTACCAGCTCGCGCAACAGTATGACACGGCACTACAGCAGAAATCCCTTGCGCAGGATGTGCGAAACCAGCGGCTTCAGGCGATGCTCGAGTTAAGGGCACCTCGAATAACCATGCCGGAGTCGATGTGGCGCATGCATGGAGGTGACGATGCTTGGAAACATCAGCACTCTGACATGGTCGGCCAANAGATGCTGCCACGACTTGCCACGGCCATGATGCAATCCACACCATGCCCAGAGCCGGTTTTACGTGCAGCGAGCAATTTTCATGGCTGAGAGTCGGGGCTAATCAGGAAATCTGATCACCATCAACATGAGCGAATACCAGGAGGCGCACACCGTCTCCTCTCTCAAGGGTGCACCGCCAGGCTATGTCGGCTATGGCGAAGGCGGCGTGCTGACCGAAGCGGTGCGCCGCAAGCCGTACTCGGTGGTGCTGCTGGACGAAGTGGAAAAGGCCCACCCCGACGTCCACGAACTGTTCTTCCAGGTCTTCGACAAGGGCTGGATGGAAGACGGCGAAGGCCGCCGCATCGACTTCCGCAACACCCTGATCATTCTCACCAGCAACGCCGGCACCGACCTGATCGCCAGTCTGTGCAAGGACCCGGAACTGATGCCGGATCCCGAAGGTATGGCCAAGGCCATTCGCGAGCCTTTGTTGAAAGTGTTTCCGCCGGCATTACTCGGGCGCTTGGTGGCGATTCCGTATTACCCGCTGAGCAACGACATGCTCGGGAAGATCGTGCGGTTGCAGTTGAACCGCATCAAGAAGCGCATCGAGCAGCGCTACAAAATTCCGTTTGAGTACGACGACTCAGTTGTTGAGCTGGTGGTGAGCCGTTGCACCGAGAGCGAATCGGGCGGGCGGATGATCGATGCGATTTTGACTAATTCGATGTTGCCGGAGATTTCGCGGGACTTTCTCAATCGTCTTATTGCGGGCACCCCTGTGAATACGGCAACGGTCGCTGCCGGACACGCCGAGTTCGTCTACAACTTCGATTGAGTATGCAATCGACGACTTCCTCAGTGCATTCCTTCGAGCAAAGAAAATGACAGATACGTTCATTACCGCGAACGGCGTAAAGCCGACTGGCACCTACGAGGCGATCATAGGTCAGAAGATAGTGTTTGAAATAAAGTCCACCGAGGGGACTGTGTCCAATGTGCGATGGAACCTATCGGGTGCTGAAGGATGTGGAAATTTTGAGATGAGTAAAAAGTCCTCCACCAGGATTCTGCCGCTCCAGGGAACCGGTCCGGTCAGTATCTGGTGCGCCTGTTGCCCAGGAAAAGCGTTGGTCTCGGCAAAGGTAAACTTTGAAGGAAGATCTGTTTCGATTCAGTTGAAAGTGCGTATCCATGCACCAAAGGTCTGGGAATTCTCATCGGAGACCGATGCGATTCACACCGGCCTGATCCCTAGCGAAATGCGGGCGGGAGGAGCGTACTACCTGACATTCGGTGGGCTCAAATCGACGATGAAGCCAGGAATCAGATGGAAAGCCAAAATAATCGGAACAAAATACGGGGGTGGAAGTTACGCATTTGTTCAACTCATGCAGATCGACAGGAAGAGATATTACAAGGGCGCGCTGTTGCAGGAGTGGGGCGGAACTTCAAATGGCGAGTGGGTACTGGACGAAGACGTATTCTACGGAACCTCCGTGCGAGTCAGGGGGGATGGCGGTGGGTACCGGGAGAAGTGTGAAGACTTCATCCGGGAGACGTTGCCTGATAAGTCCATATGCATCTATGGCGAGGACAGCCCGGCAACGCCTTTGTTTCAAGTAATGCCGGAAGATGCACGATTCAGATTCGATGAATTGAAGATAGACGAGAGATTCAAGACATATCTGATGTTCAAGCCCGATGTGCCAGACAATAGTATCTGGGTATCAATTGCGAGATTGGACTGGTTCTGGAAGGTGCATGCAAAATTCGACGATGGCGGGTGGAACATAGTGCAAAGCAGCTTCAAGGAAAGTCCAAATGGAAAGTTGGGAATCTACCTGACACCGAAGTGGGCCAAGAACCGCGATGACATTCTGCGATGACGATTTCAGTGCACTGATCGTTATTGATTCCCCAGCGAGAAAGGGGGGGCACTTAGGTATCCCCACGTTTTACAGCGCCAACGTCATTTGCTCGCGCACTGCGTTGGGCAATGTGCGCAAGCGTTCTAGCCAGCGTGAGACAGGTTCCATCGGCCAGCGCCTGACCAACGCCTCGCGGCCGACGCGCAGTGTCGAGTAGAGCTTGCGTGTGCTGTTGCGTGGCGACAGCCACTGGGCGATACCGGTGGCTTCGCAGCCCAGTCCTGCCAGCCAACTGGCGAAGGTGGCTAGCGTGTTGAGCAACAACAGGATTTGCAACCTCTCGCTGCGTCGGGTCAGGCTGTCTTCCATGGCTTGGCCGTAGCGATGTGACTTCAGATCCCGAAATGCCAGCTCGATCTGCATCCGTCGTGCGTACAGATTGACCAACTGTTTTGCGCTGAGCGCTTGGAGTTGCGGGGAGGCAACGATCAGCCATGGCTCGCGCTCACGCGCTGCGGCTTTCAGACTTGAAGATGCACGTGAGACCTTGGTGGGGGAGCGTCGTTTGCGTTGCTGACGTCCCTGGCGTGTCTTGGCATAGAGCACCAGACGGCAATCGAGTGGATCGCTGCGATTGGCCTGCATCGGTGGCAATTCGTATGCACGGTTGGACGCCAGCGCATGCAGGCGACGGCTATCGATCCATTGCGCCGCATCATCGGGCATGTCTTGCGGTCTGACCTGCGTGCGACCACGCAGGCGTCCGACCCAATCCCAACCCATCGCCGACACCGCGCGAAACCATGGCGTGGGGAATCCGGCGCCAGTGACCAGGATCGGGCGCACATCGTCTGGAATCAGTGCCCTGAGCTGCTGCCGGAAGCGTTTCTCCGCGCCTGGCGATCCCTGCTGTGTCCCGGTAACCACCATGTCCAGCAAGGTGAGCGTGCGCCCACCGACCGGCACGGCTGCGCGCAGCAGGCACCACGACTTGTCCGACTTCAGATCGCTCCAATCGACCACGATCACCGGCTGCGCCCCGCGCAACAGCCAATGCGCCATGTCCCGCTCGATCACCGATCGCTCGGCGTACAACGCGCGATTGCACAGTAAGCGGTCGCATGCCTTGAGGGATGCACGTACCCGCGTCTCGCCGGGCCAGGCGCGTGCGATGTCGATCAGCGTCAGCCGGCCTCCGTGCACCAGCGCTTCAACCGCGCGCAAACGCGCGTTGGCGTAATGCATGCATCCCGGCCAGTGAGTTAGACAGGCACTTCTGCAATACTTCGCTGGCGCGCATGGTCGGCACTCTTCTCTGGCTTAGTC
>NZ_CM002139.1:402814-441088 GCF_000454545.1 Xanthomonas cassavae CFBP 4642 | reverse complement strand
TCTTCACCGGCGAACAAACTGATCATCTGTAGCACCCTCCGCTAGCATCGCATTACGTCAATGATGACAGGATGCTGGGGTTTTTAGAGGTTCCCTTAAACCAATCGGAGGCTGAGCTGGTTCAGCTTCCCCACATCACCGGTGAGCGTATTGTCGCGCTAAACGTACAGATTGCGGATGCGGAAAACGAGAAAGCAGAGAACGAACAACGCCGGAGTCAGGTAATTCGTGCTTCGATAGACGGCATTGTCGCAAGTGTCCTCGCACATCCTGGCATGGCGGTGGATGAAGCATCACAACTCATGGTGATCCTTCCCAGGAATTCGAAGCTCGTGGCCGAACTATGGGCGCCCAGCTCGGCGGTCGGTCTGTTACAGGTCGGCAAGCCTGTGGAGATTAGCTACGATGCATTTCCTGCCGCTAGATACGGCAGACAGCGCGGTAAGATTATCTTTATATCGACGAACGCTGTTTCAGCGTTGGAGATCGGTAGGATCCTCGGCAGCGCCCAACCCAGCTCGGGCTATCGTGTGATAGTCGCCATTGACAATGCATCGTCATCGTCCTTCCTTCGGCGGTTTGCAGCAAAACCTGGAATGACCTTAACGGCCAAGGTCGATGTGGAGACCAGAAGCCTGATTAATTGGATGCTAGGTCCGTTCGCTCTGCAATCCCTAGGCTCATATGAAAAGGGTACCCCGTGACAATGGCTGATGGCAGCCCGACTCTTTTGTGGTCGCAAAAAAAACGTGTCGACCCGATCATGCAATCGGAGGCGGCAGAGTGCGCGCTGGCGTGCCTAGCAATGCTGGCCCAGTTCCACGGTAATGACTGCGGGCTTCCTGCCCTCAGGCGTCGCTACAGTTCCACGCTGAAGGGTATGTCGCTTAACCAGGTCATCGAGGTTGCAGATGACATGGGCTTCGACTGCAGAGCGTTGCGCGCAGAGCTGGATTATCTGAGGGAAGTGCAGGCGCCCGTTATTTTGCATTGGAATATGAATCACTTCGTGGTACTGGCTGGCACCAAGGGCGGCAAGCTGGTAATCATGGACCCGGCCCAAGGGCGGCGCCTGATGCCTATGGGTGAGGCCAGCAAATACTTCACCGGGGTGCTGCTGGAATTAGAGCCCAGCACGTCTTTCAGGCGGGCAAGCAAGTCACCTACCGTGCCGCTGTCTGCATTGACCGGGCGGATCAGCGGATTGAAGAGGGTGCTGATCCAGATCTTCGCCCTCGCATTGGCGATCGAGGCGCTAGGTCTATCTATACCGCTCCAGGCCCAGTGGGCAGTCGACCAGATCTCAGAATCTAACGGCAAGGTCATACTCACCGTTGCAGCGATCTTTTCGCTGGTGATCATCATTCAGGCGGGTCTGAATTTAGCGAGGGCTTGGTTGATTAGCTGGCTGGGGGCCAATATCAGCACGCAGTGGGTCACTAATATCTTCAGCCATCTCATGCGCCTGCCACTGGACTTCTTCGAGAAGCGCCACCTGGGAGACATCATGTCCCGATTCGGATCCATTCACTGGATCCAGGCGATCTTGACGGGTAGCTTCGTCACCGCACTGCTAGATGGCCTGACAGGCAGCCTAGCTTTGGTATTGCTGGTTATCTACAGCAAGGGTATGGCGACCGTGGCGGTGGCCGTGGCCACCCTCTATGCCTTGGGTCGCTTCCTCATGTTCAGGGCGCTCTGGCGTGCAAGTGAACAGAGCATGGTGTTCGATGCACGACAGCAATCGGAGTTGATGGAGTCGGTACGGGGCATCCAGGCAATCAAGCTGGCCAATCGCCAGCTCGAACGCCGCGCCCGCTTGGCAAATGCTACGCTGGAGGCTGCAAAGCGTGGAGTTACCGCCGAGCGGATCAAGCTGGGCTTTGGAGCCGCCAGCCAGGGCATCTTCGGGCTGCAGCGAGTTTTCTTGCTTTCAGCAGGCGCCTACCTGATCTCAAGCAACGCGATGACCGCCGGCATGATGGTTGCCGCACTGTCTTATGCGGACCAGTTTTCTACCCGTGTGGGCTCCCTTATCGATAACGCGGTCGAGTTGAAGATGCTTGGACTACACCTCAATCGTCTTGCCGATATCACCACTGCTGACGAAGAGCCTGCACGCGGACGCCTGGAAGGCGCCCTCCGGTCCGCACCGGAGGTGCAGGTGAAGGGGCTGGGATATCGCTACTCCGAATGGGAACCGTGGATTTTCAGGAACTTGAGCTTCACCATAGCACCTGGCCAGTCTGTTGCTTTGGTCGGCCCAAGCGGATGTGGCAAGACCACGCTTGCCAAAATCGTCCTTGGCCTGATTGCGCCGCAGGAAGGAGAAGTGACGGTAACTGATCAGCCCGGCCCTGTGTGCCGCAGCGCAAACCCCGCTGAGGGAATGGCGGCAGTGATGCAGGATGATTGCTTATTCTCTGGGACGATCGCTGACAACTTGGCGTTCTTCGACAGCGCGGCGGAGCTGTCCGAGATCGAAGCAGCAGCGCGTGCTGCCGGCATCCACGATGACATATTGAAGATGCCAATGGGCTACGAGACCCTGGTCGGCGATATGGGCTCGACTTTGTCCGGTGGACAAAAGCAAAGGGTCCTACTGGCGAGAGCGCTATATAGGCAGCCTAAGATCCTGGTGCTCGATGAGGCGACCAGCCATCTGGATAGCGACAACGAAAAGGTTGTCAACGACGCAGTTATGGATTTGGAGATTACCAGGATCATCATCGCTCATCGCAAGGAAACCATTGCGATGGCGGACCGCGTATTCGATCTTTCCACGCAAACTTGGATCCGATGAGCGATTGATGACCGCGTGGACAATGGGCTCATCGCTTGCGCTCGGTCGAAGAACCCGACGTGCCGATCGCGACTGCATACACAGCGGCATCAATACGTACAGCCGCCGGTCCGGCAACCCGGAGCTGTAGTCAACCACCGCAAAATATTTGGGTTACGGCGTGAGTTTGGTCGCCGCGTCCAGCAGCGCCTGCAATGCAGACGCTGCCACACCCAGGTCGCGCCGTGCCAACGCGGCCTGGGCGGTCTGCCAGTGCAGTGCACCCGCCGAACTGGACATCAGCTGGACAGATGCTCGATGGCGGCGACGCTGCCCAGGCGGTCCCCAAGTTTCTTCAGCAGTGCGAGCCGATTGGCGCGCAATTGCGCGTCGTCGGCGTTGACCATCACGCCGTCGAAGAACGCATCCACCTGCGGGCGCAGGCGGGCCAGGCGCGCGAGCACGGCGACGTAGTCGTGGCGGTGCAGCGCATCGCCGGTATCGCCGATGGCCGCTTCCACCGCTTCGGCCAGCGCTTCTTCGGCCGGTTCGCGCAGCAGGCTGGTGTCGATGTCGCCGGGGATCTCGCCTTCCACCTTGCGCAGGATATTGCGGATGCGCTTGTTGGCTGCGGCCAAGGCTTCGGCTTCGGGCAGCGTGGCGAAGATGCCGATGGCATCGATGCGGCGGTCGAAGTCGTAGAGGGAGCCGTGGGTCGCGCCCAGGTGCGCTCCTACGAGCCCTGTAGGAGCGCCCTCGGGCGCGACCGAGAACAATGCGGCGACCGCATTGAAGTGCGTGGCAGGAACGCCCTTGTCTGCGTAGTAGCCGCGTAGGCGGTCGAGGATGAAGTCGAAGATTTCAGAAGCGAGCTGTGCGTATTGCGCGGAGTCGATAGCAGAAATCGTTTCTTCGTCTTTCAGCGCCGCTTTTCTCACGAGGCGATCCCACGGCAGCAACTTGACCGCAGTCACCAGCGTCGCCTTCAAATCCAGATCAAACCCACTCTCAATCACCGTCCGCGCCAACCCCAGGGCATTGCGCCGCAGCGCGAACGGGTCCTTGTTGCCGGTCGGCTTCAAGCCGGCCGCAAAGCCACCGGCCAAGGTATCCAGCCGTTCGGCAATCGCCAGCACCTTGCCCAGCGGCGACAGTGCGCTGTCGTCGCCGGCAAAACGCGGCTGGTAGGCCTCGTCGATGGCCAGCGAAATCTCGCTCGGTTCACCGGCGGCCTTGGCGTAATGACGCCCGGCAATGCCCTGCAGCTCCGGGAATTCGTTGACCATGCGCGATTGCAGGTCGTTCTTGGCCAGCTGCGCAGCGCGACGCGCCTGCGCCGGATCGGCACCGACCTGCGGTGCGATCGCCTCGGCCAGCGCCGCCACGCGCGCGACCTTGTCGGCCACGCTGCCCAGCTTGGCCTGATACGTGACGCTGGACAGGCCTTCGCCCATTGCCTGCAGCCCCTGCTTGAGGTCTTCGTCGAAGAAGAACTTGGCATCGGCAAACCGCGGACGGATCACCCGCTCGTAGCCCTTGGCGACTTCGGCCACGTCCTTGGAGACGATATTGGCGATGCCGATGAACTGCTCGGTCAACTTGCCGCCGTCGTCCAGCACCGGGAAGAATTTCTGGTTGATCTCCATGGTTTCAATCAGCGCTTCCTGCGGCACTGCCAGGAAGTCGCGCTCGAAACTGCACAGCACCGCCGACGGCCACTCGACCAGGTTGACCACCTGCTCCAGGTTGTCGTCGCTGATGCGCGCACTGCCGCCGGCCTGCCTGGCGGCGGCTTCGACCTCGTCGACGATGCGCGCACGGCGTGCGTCCGCATCCACCAGCACATGCGCCGCGCGCAACGCCTCGACGTAGTCGCCCGGTGCCGCCAGCGATACCTCGCCCTGATGCATGAAACGGTGCCCGCGGCTGAGGCGATCGCCACGCACGCCCAGCAGCTCGGCCGGAACCACGCTGCCGCCGAACAGCAGCACCAGCCATTGCACCGGCCGCGCAAAGGCGTATTCGTGCGCGCCCCAGCGCATCGGCTTGGGGATCGGCATCGCGGCGATCGCCTCGCGCAGGATGTCGGGCAGCAGGTCGGCGGTGCGCGCGCCCGGCGTCACCGCACGGTGCACGAAGCGCTCGCCCTTGGCGTCGCTGGTGCGCTCCAGTGCGGTCCAGTCGATCCCGGCCTTGGCGGCGAAACCGGTCAGCGCCTTGGTCGGCTGGCCCTCGGCATCCAGCGCGATGTTGAGATACGGGCCCAGCACTTCGGAGCGCTGCTCGGGCTGCTCGGTGGCCACGCCCGGCAACAGCACCGCCAGACGGCGCGGGGTGGACAGCGGCTTGGCATCGCCGCGGGTGACCGCGACGCCGCGTTTTTCCAGGCCGTGCAGCACGCCATCGAAAAACGCCTGCGCCAGACCCGGCAGCGCCTTGACCGGCAGCTCTTCGGTGCCCAGTTCGATCAGCAGGGGAAGTTGTTCGCTCATAAGACGTGGACCTTTACGTGTTCCCTTCTCCGGTCGGAAGAAGGTGCCCGGAAGGGGCGGATGAGGGTACGGGCGAAGCTCTGTGGAGGTTGGGTGCAGGAGGGCTGCGCCCCGTCCCCTCACCCCTCTCCCGGGGGGGAGAGGGGTCTGCTGGTCACTTCTCCCACCGGGAGAAGGTGCCCCGAAGGGGCGGATGAGGGTACGGGCGAAGCTCTATGGAGTTTGGGTACATGGGGCTGCGCCTCGTCCCCTCACCCCCAACCCCTCTCCCGGGGAAGAGGGGCGTTGGTTACTTCTTTACTCCGGGAAAGCCGAGCTTCTCGCGTTGTGCGTAATACGCCTGCGCCACGCCCTGCGCCAACGCGCGTACGCGCAGGATGTAGCGCTGGCGTTCGGTCACGCTGATCGCACGGCGTGCATCCAGCAGGTTGAAGGCATGGCTGGCCTTGGTGACCTGCTCATACGCCGGCAGCGGCAGCCCCACCTCCACCAAATGCCTGGCTTCGGCCTCGCACGCGTCGAAGCGGTGGAACAGCTCGGCCACGTTGGCGTGCTCGAAGTTGTAGGTGCTCTGCTCCACCTCGTTCTGGTGGTACACATCGCCGTACGTCACTGCGGCGCCGTCCGGGCCGTAGGTCCACACCAGGTCGTAGACGTTGTCGCAGCTCTGCAGGTACATGCACAGCCGTTCCAGCCCGTAGGTGATCTCGCCCAGCACCGGCTTGCACTCCAGCCCGCCGGCCTGCTGGAAGTAGGTGAACTGGGTCACTTCCATGCCGTTGAGCCAGACTTCCCAGCCCAGGCCCCAGGCGCCGAGCGTCGGCGATTCCCAGTTGTCTTCGACAAAGCGCAGGTCGTGCACCAGCGGGTCGATGCCCAGTGCCTGCAACGAGCCCAGGTACAGGTCCTGGATGTTGTCCGGGTTGGGCTTCATCGCCACCTGGTACTGGTAGTAGCGCTGCAGGCGGTTGGGGTTGTCGCCGTAGCGGCCGTCGGTGGGGCGGCGCGAGGGCTGCACGTAGGCCGCATTCCACGGCTCCGGCCCCAGCGCGCGCAGGAAGGTGGCCGGATGGAACGTGCCTGCGCCCACTTCCAGGTCCAACGGCTGGATCAGCACGCAGCCTTGCTCGGCCCAGTACTGGTTGAGGGTCTGGATCAGGCCCTGGAAAGTGATTGGAACGCGCCGGGAATCGGACATGCAGCAAAGGCCGTGCGGAAGGGGTGCGCTAGTATACCGGCCGACCCGCAGCGCTTTGCCGCGGAGCACCGCCGCAGGGGAACATCGAACATGGAACAGCGGCGTACGGCCGATCCAGACAGCGCAGCGGCGCTCCTGCCGCGCGGCCGGTTGATGTTCGACCCGGTGGCCGCCGCGTTGCTCGCCGATGGCATGGTGGTACCGCACGAACACGAGCGCGTGCAGTTCTCCGCGGCCGGCGCGCGCAACGTCAGCGACGTGCATCCGCTGGTGCTGCTGGCCAACCTCAAGCTGCATGCCGCGCAGGCGCCGGCCGGCGAGCTGGGCCTGGAGCGGCTCACCGAATGGCTGGCCACCCGCACGGGGCTGCGCTATCTGCGCATCGATCCCACCCGCATCGATGTGGCCGCGGTCACCGGCGTGGTCTCGCATGCGTATGCGCGCAGGCACCGCATCCTGCCGCTGGCGCTGGATGCCGAGCGCGTGCTGATCGCCACTAGCGAGCCGTTGGCGCTGGAGTGGCTTGCCGACGTGCAGCATCTGAGCCGCCGCCGCATCGAGCTGGCGCTGATCAACCCGCTGGACCTGCATCGCTACACGATGGAGTTCTTCGGCGTGACCCAATCGGTGCGCGGCGCGCGTGGCGATGCGCGCAGCACCGAATCAAACGCGGGCCTGCCCAGCTTCGAACAGCTGGTGGAACTGGGCCGCGCCGGCGACGTCAATGCCGACGACCACCACATCGTGCATATCGTCGACTGGCTGCTGCAGTACGCCTACGAACAGCGGGCCAGCGACATCCATCTGGAGCCGCGCCGCGAGGCCGGGCGCATGCGTTTCCGTATCGACGGGGTGCTGCACAAGGTACTGGAAGTGCCGCCGTCGGTGATGACCGCGGTGGTCAGCCGCATCAAGGTGCTGGGCCGCATGGACCTGGCCGAGCGCCGCCGCCCGCAGGACGGCCGCATCAAGACCCGCTCGCCGGGCGGGCGCGAGGTGGAAATGCGCCTGTCCACGATGCCCACCGCGTTCGGCGAAAAGTGCGTGATGCGTATTTTCGACCCGGATTCGGCGTTCAAG
Source organism: Xanthomonas cassavae CFBP 4642 (assembly GCF_000454545.1). Taxonomy (NCBI): domain Bacteria; kingdom Pseudomonadati; phylum Pseudomonadota; class Gammaproteobacteria; order Lysobacterales; family Lysobacteraceae; genus Xanthomonas; species Xanthomonas cassavae. The sequence goes on along the minus strand of NZ_CM002139.1, from coordinate 433,536 downwards.
AGCATCGAGCAGCTCGGCTTCAGCCCGGAAGAGGCCGCCGGCTGGAGCGCGCTGGTCGAGCGCCCGCACGGCATCGTGCTGGTTACCGGCCCCACCGGCTCGGGCAAGACCACCACGCTGTATTCCACCCTCAAGCGCCTGGCAACGCCCGATGTGAACGTGTGCAGCGTGGAAGACCCGATCGAAATGATCGCGCCGGAATTCAACCAGATGCAGGTGCAGCAGAACATCGACCTGGATTTTGCCAGCGGCGTGCGCACGCTGCTGCGCCAGGACCCGGACATCATCATGATCGGCGAAATCCGCGACCTGGAAACCGCACAGATGGCGGTGCAGGCCTCGCTTACCGGGCATCTGGTGCTGTCCACGCTGCATACCAACGATGCGGCGTCGGCGATCACCCGTTTGCTCGACCTGGGCGTGCCGCATTACCTGGTGGCGTCCACGCTCAATGGCGTGCTGGCGCAGCGGCTGGTGCGTACGCTGTGCGTGCACTGCAAGCGCCCGCATACGCTTAGCGACGATGAGTGGGCCGCCCTCCGCGAGCCCGGCGAAGCGCTGCCGGAGCCGCTCAACGTGCATGCGCCGGTCGGCTGCCTGGAATGCCGCCGCACCGGCTATCTGGGCCGGGTGGGCCTGTACGAGCTGCTGCCGGTCACCCCGCGCCTGCGTACCCTGATCCGCCCGGACACCGAACTGGCCAGCTTCAGCCACGCCGCCCGCGGCGAAGGCCTGCGCACGCTGCGCCGCACCGGCCTGGAGAAGGTCGTCGCCGGGCTGACCACTATCGAAGAAGTGCTGTCGGTGCTGCCGCCGCGGGAATAGCCGGGCCGGCTCGGCGGGCCGCTTGCAAGCTGAGTCCCGCCGCCTCGGGCGGTGCCGCAGCCACCACAGTTGCCGGCGCCGGTTTGCCCGTGCTTGGGCCGGCACTCCCGCCGCCACGGCAATCGCCGGCTCGCTCAAGCCGCCCCAAGCACACCGACACGCAACGCAACGAGCGCAGCCACGCGACTATCGGGCCGTGCCATTTCCTGCGCCCTGTTTCGTTCAAGCAGACAGAAGCACGCCCCGCCGTGAAAACCCTGTCGCACCACCGTCCAGTCGGGCAGGCAGCTGCCGATATCCAGGGCATGCCACCGCCGTGGCCCATTGCATCGACCCCGCTTGGAGGGAATCAGGACATGTCATTCGGCAATGACCCGCAGCGCCCACAGCGGTACGCCACTTGAAAAAACCGCGCCGCTGCCGCCTACAATCGGGGGCATCTGTCGTGTCCGGGTGTTCGCGCATGTCCGTTTTGCCGTTCCTGATCATCGAAACCGGGCAACCCGTGCCGGAGATGAAGCGCTACGGCCGTTTTCCACACTGGATCCGCGTGGCCGCCGGGCTGGCCGAGCACGAAACGGTGGCCATCGACGTCGCCAACGGCGATGCGCTACCCGACCCGGCCGCCTTTGCCGGCATCATCGTCAGCGGCTCGGCCGCCTTCGTCACCGACCGCGCCGACTGGAGCGAACGCAGCGCCGAATGGCTGCGCACCGCCGCCCACCAGGGTATGCCGCTGCTGGGCATCTGCTACGGGCATCAGCTGCTGGCGCATGCGCTGGGTGGCGAGGTCGACTACAACCCGGCCGGGCGCGAGTCGGGCACCATCGCGCTGGAATTGCACCCGCCGGCCGGGCAGGACCCATTGTTCGCCGGGCTGCCGGCGCAGTTCCCGGCCCACGCCACCCATCTGCAGACGGTGGTGCGCGCCCCGGACGGCGCCGTCGTGCTGGCCCATTCGCGCCAGGACCGGTGTCACGCCTTTCGCTGGGGCCGGGCCACCTGGGGCGTGCAATTCCACCCGGAGTTCGCTACCCACCACATGCGCGGCTACGTGCAGGCGCGCGCCGAGTGCATCGCCCGCCATGGCCACTGCGCCCGCACCGTGGCCCGCGAGGTCACCGCCGCGCCGGTGGCCCGCAAGCTGCTGCGCCGGTTCGTGCACCATGCGCGCGGCCTGCAAACAGTGAACGCTCGTCCCGCCGCGCACACGTAAAAGCAGCGATAATCGCGTCACGCCGGATGGTCCGGCGCGCGTATCGATCCGGAATGGGAATGAGCGAAATTCGTAAGGTGCCGGCATCTGCCGGCGCAGAGTGGCTGTTGACCGGTTTCTCGCTGTTGAAGCGGGCGCCGCTGGCGCTTGGCTCGCTGGGGGTGATCTGGAGCGTGGCCGCCTCGCTGGTGGTGTCGCTGTCGGTGCTGGTGCCGCTGCTGGGCCCGGCCCTGCAGTTCCTGCTGGTGCTGGCCGGCCCGTTGTTCATGGGCGGGCTGCTGTGGGCGATCCGCGAAGTGGACGAAGGCCGCATCGCCAGGCCGTCGCATCTGCTGCACGGCCTGCAGGACGGCCGCGCGCCGCACCTGCTGGTGTCGCTGCTGCCGCAGCTGATCGCCGGCCTGCTGCTGGGCGTGCTGCTGCTGGTGATGATCGGCTCCAGCGGGCTGCAGCAACTGTCGGAGGTGATGATCAAGATCAACCAGATCAGCCAGTCCGGCGCGCAGCCGGACCCGGTGCAGATCGAGCAGCTCGCCGCCAGTCTGCCGGCCGGGCGCATCCTGCTATGGCTGCTGCTGACCATCGCCACCTTCGCGGCGATGACGCTGGCGCTGTTCGTGATGCCGCCGCAGGTGATGTTCGACCGCAGCACCGGCGGCCACGCGCTGCGCGAGAGCCTGCGCGCCAGCCTGCACAACCTGCCGGCGATGCTGGTCTTCTTCGTACTTGCCTTCATCGCCATCTTCGCGATCTATTTCGCGGTGATGATCGTGGCGCTGATCGTCGGCCTGGTAGCCGGCCAGACCGTGGCGATGTGGCTGGCCCAGCTGCTGCTGATGGCCGTGCTGATGCCGGTGTTCGCCGGTTCGGTCTACGCCGCGTGGAAGCAGATGTTCACCCACGCAGGCGCCGCCGCCCAGCCGATCAAGCCCGCACGGCCGGATGTGTTTGCAGCCTGAGGTCAGCTGACCCATTGCGGCCCGCTTCCCACCGATCCGTAGGAGCGCCCCCGGGCGCGATGAAGCTTTACCGATGAAGCCCGTTGTGCCCGGGTTCGCGCATGCGGCATCGGTTTCCGGGGACGAGCCTTGATCGCGCACATGACGCGCGTCGGCGCAGCGAGCGTTACGCCGCCTTCGGCCCTACCGCACGCGAGGCAATGATGCCCAGCTCATACAGCAGGCACATCGGGATGGCCAGCATCAGCTGCGAGACCACGTCGGGCGGGGTGAGCACGGCGGCCAGCACGAAGATGCCGACGATGGCGTAACCGCGGCCCTCGCTGAGCTGCTTGGGGCTGACCCAGCCCAGCAGCACCAGGATGACCAAGGCCACCGGAAGCTCGAAACTCGCGCCGAAGGCGAAGAAGATCGCCAGCACGAAATCCAGGTAGGAATTGGCGTCCGGGGTGATGGCGATCACGTCCGGCTTGAACGTGGTCAGGAAGTGGAACACCGCCGGCAACACCAGGAAATAGGCGAACGCACAGCCGATGTAGAACAGCGCCACCGCCGAGGCCAGCAGCGGGAACGCGAGCTTCTTTTCGCGCTGGTACAACCCCGGCGCCACGAAGGCCCAGGCCTGGAACAGCAGCCACGGCACGCTGATGAACACCGCCACGAAGAAGGTCAGCTTCAACGGAGCGAAGAACGCGCCGGCCGGATTCATCGCGATCATGGTCTGCCCCAGCGGCAGCTGCGAGATCAACGGCGCGGCCAGCCAGGAATAGATCGCCCGCGAGAACGGCAGCAGGATCAGCAGCACCACGCCCAGGCCAATCAGCGCGCGCACCAGGCGCGCGCGCAATTCCACCAGATGCTCGATCAGACTGCTTTCGGCCTGCGCGTCGTCGAACAGGCTCACGGCCGCTTCTCCTGGAGGGGGCTCGGTGCAGCCGGCGCCGGCGCGGTGCGCGACTCGCCCGGCACCGCGCCTACCGGCGTCCGTGCGCTGGTGGTCTGTGCGGCATGCGGTGCCGGCACCAACGTGTCGTGCGGGGCCGGTACCAGCGTCTGGTGCGGCGCAGGGGCGATCGGCTGCGCCTGCGCAATGACGGGTGCGGCAGCCGCCTGATCGGAAGCATCTGCTGCGTCGGTGGCCAACTCGCCACCCGCCCCTGCCGCCAGATCCGCATGCGCCAGCTCCAGCGGCGTGGCAGCCGGCGTGGCGCTGCTGCGGATGTCGATATCGCGGCTAACATCGTCATGCAACGCGCGGGCGCCCTGCTCGGCCTGCTGCTGCGTGTTGCGCAGCTGGTCTTCGGCTTCGCGCAGCGAGGCCTGCACGTCCTGCAGGCTGCGCTTGAGCTCTTCGGCTTCCAGCTCGCGTTCCAGCTCCTGCTTGACCGAATCCCACTGCGCGCGCGCGCGGCGCACCCACAGCCCGGCGAAGCGGGCAGCCTTGGGAAGGCGCTCGGGACCGAGCACCACCAAGGCAACGATCGCGATCAGCGTCAGTTCGCCAACACCAATGTCAAACACCGACGCTGCTCCGGATCAGCGCGCGTCGCGGTCGCGTTCGGCCTGCGCCTCACGCGCCTGCTCGGCAGTGCGGGAGTCGTCGCCGAGCTTGCCGGCCGGCTTGTCGTCGTCGTGCATGCCTTTCTTGAATTCCTTGACCGCGCTGCCGAGATCCTTGGCACCGCTGGTGAGCCGCTTGGTACCGAACACCAGCAACACGATCACCAGCACGATCAGCCAGTGCCAAATGCTGAAACCGCCCATGATCTGCTCGCTTGCTGAGAAAGAAGGAGGACGCAGGATACCCCAGCGCACCGCGCAGGGGGATGACAGTCGGTCAGCGCGTTCCGTCCAGGGACTCGGTGCGGATCTCGCCCTCGGACACCGGCTGGAAGCCTTGCTGCGCCGGTGGCGTGGCAGCGGGCTGCATCGGCACCGTGCTGGCTTCGTTGGCCGGCGGCGGCGGTGCGGGCTGCGCCGGGGCCTGCGTGGTGGTCGCTGCGCGCGGCGGAGGCGGCACACTGTCGCTGTCGTCGCCGTCGCTGTTGCGATTGGCACGTGCGGTGTAGGTGACCTCTTCCAGACGGTCGCGGAAGGCCACCACATCGGTGGAGGGGCGCTCGTTGGTGCGGCCCTCGAAGATCATGCGCGGGGTGGCTCCACCGCCGTAGGCGTTGAGGTCGGCGGCATCGTCGATCTGCAGCACCGCACCGTCCAGCGCCACGCCGGCGAACAGCCCGCGCGCGCGCGACCACGACCAGATCTCGGCCTTGAGCTGGCCGTCGGTGGCGGCGGCGGCACTGCGGCCCACCGGGCCTGCGGCCACGCCGGCATCGGCGCCCAGGGTGAACTTGCCGTTGACGATGTTGTCCAGGCTGCGGTCGTTGCGGAACACCAGTACTACGTCGGAGGACTGCACGCCGGCCTGGAAGCCGATGCTGCCGCCGGTGAGCTTGACGAACACCGGCTGCGACCAGCTGCCGTCGGCGTTCTTCATCGACATCAGGCCGTGGCCGCGGCGACCACCGATCACCAGGCCGGCCTTGAGCGTGTCGGGGATGACCACGATGGCGCGTGCCTCGTCGAGCAGCTTGTCCGGGATGGACTGCTCGGGAATCTTCATGATCTCGTTGAGCACCCGCACCGCGTTACGCGCACGCTGGTCCTCTTCCGGGCCGGCAACGGCATGGCCGGCGGCAAGGGTCAGCGACAACAACAGGGCCAGGCGCGACAAACGAGGCATGACAAGCTCCAAGGGGCGGTCCGTCTAAAGATAGCAATGGCGCGACGTTAGTGCTGGCGCAATGAATCGGTGGTGAGCGCAACCGGCGCCCAGGATGGCGCCGATCGCAGCGATTGGCGCGCTGTTGTCGGCAGGGTTGCCCGGCTCTGCCAGAATGGTCCGCATGAACATGTCCCCCGATTCCGCCCTGCTGGTCGTCAACCTTGGTACGCCGCAAGCGCCCACCGCGCCGGCCGTGCGCCGCTACCTGGCCGAGTTCCTCAGCGACCGCCGCGTGGTCGCGATCCCGCCGCTGTTCTGGAAACCGCTGCTGTACGGGGTGATCCTGCCGATCCGTGGCCCCAAGTCGGCGGAAAAGTACGCCAAGGTGTGGTTGCCGGACGGCTCGCCGCTGGCGGTGTATACCCGGCGCCTGGCCGAGGGCCTGAAGGACGTCATGCCCGACTGGCAGGTGGAATGGGCCATGCGCTACGGCGAACCGGCGCTGCGCAAGACGCTCGATGGCCTGCGCGCACGCGGTATCAAACGCATCGTGGTGCTGCCGCTGTACCCGCAGTATTCGACCACCACCACCGCCTCGATCCAGGACGTGGTGGACGCCTGGCGCCGCAGCGCGCCGGAGATCGCGGTGGAGGTGATCGGCGACTATTGCGAGGACGCCGGCTGGGTAGCGGCGATCGCCGATTCCATCCGCGCGCACTGGCAGATGCATGGGCGCAGCGAGAAGCTGATGTTCTCCTTCCACGGCCTGCCGCAACGCGTGGCCAATGCGGGCGACCCGTACCCGCAGCAGTGCGAGCGCAGCGCGCAGGCGATCGTGTCCGCGCTGGGCCTGGGCGCGGACGAGTGGCAGATGGGCTACCAATCGCGCTTCGGCTCCGAGCGCTGGCTGCAACCATACGCAGAACCCACGCTCTGGAAACTGGCCGAAGGCGGCGTGCGCAGCTTCGACCTGGTGTGCCCGGGCTTTGCCACCGACTGCCTGGAAACCCTGGAAGAAGTGGCGCTGGGCTTTGCCGAAACGCTGGCCGAGCGCGGTGCCACGCTCAGCTACATCCCCTGCCTCAACGCCACCCCGGCACATGCGCAGGCATTGGCCGCACTGGTGCGTCGCGCGTGAGGCTGGAGCCGTTTGCGTGTGAACTGGCCATCGGTCAGGTGACCGGGTTGCGCAATACCGAGCGGGGACCGCGCCGGGTACTGGCATTGCATGGCTGGCTCGACAATGCGGCCAGCTTCGTGCCGTTGAGTGCGCACCTGCAGGCGCCGGACCTGGATCTGGTGCTGCTGGACCTGCCCGGCCACGGCCACAGTGCGTGGCTGCCGGTAGGCGCCGAATACACCCTCAGCAGCGCCATTCACAATCTGCTGCAGGTGGCCGATGCGCTGGGCTGGGAGCGCTTCACCCTGCTCGGCCATTCGCTGGGCGGCGGGGTGGCCAGCCTGATGGCCGCCGCCGCGCCGGAACGCATCGAGGCGCTGGTGGTCATCGAGGCGCTGGGCGCCCTGGCCGAGCCGGTGGAAAGCACCGCCGAACGGCTGCGCGATTCGGTGCGCTCGACCCGCAGCCTGTCGCAGCGGCCGTTGCGGGTGTTTGGTTCGATGGAAGCGCCAATCCGCGCACGCGTGATGGCCAATCAGCTCACCGAGCCGTCGGCACGGCTGCTGGTGGAGCGCGGCCTGCGCGTGGTCGAAGGCGGCTACAGCTGGTGCACCGATCCACGCCTGACCCTGCCCATTGCCATCCGCATGACCGAAGCGCAGATCGACGCCGTGCTGTCGTCCATCGTGTGCCCGACGCAGGCGATCTTCGCCACGCCGGCACAGCCGTATTTTTCCGATGCGCTGCGCGATCACCGGGTGGCGATGGTGCCGGACGCGCGCCTGGAGCTGTTGCCGGGCACGCACCATGTGCATATGGAAACACCGCAGCCGGTGGCGGCGGTGATCAATGCGTTTCTGGCGTCATTGCCGTTGCCACGTGCATGAGGCCAGGGCATGGCGTGTGTGCGCTGGCACCGACGCCGGTGATGCGGCGGTCGGCTGACGCGGCACCATTCCTCTGCGCGCCCGACGTCTGCAGGTGCGCGCTAGGCGGCGACGGGACACTTGCATGGCAGCAAGTCGGCAGGAAAATCGCGTGATGCGTCCGCCCGTGCAGTTGATGGCGGCGATCGCAGCCTTCGACCTGTGGAGTTCGCCCTGGGCCTTCCTCGACACAGTGCGTGCGGCACCACCACTGGATGCGGACGATCGCCGGCTGCTGCGCGTGGCGCAGCACACCGATCGGCTAGGTCGGTTGCAGCAACCGCCGCAGCTGCGCCTTGAGCTGGCGGCCATGGTCGTGGAAATAGCTGCGCTCGTCGCGCCAGGCAGGAAAACGCCGCTCCACTTCCGCCCAGAACGCCGGCGAGTGATTGGCCTGCAGCAGATGGCAGAGCTCGTGCACCAGCACGTATTCGAATGCCGAGGGGCGGCCGAGCACCAGCGCCAGATCCAGCGCCATCGAACCGTCCGGTGCCAGCGAGCCCCACTGCGAGGACATCACCTTCAGCCGCAGACGCGCCGGTGGTCGCGGCAACCCGGGCAGATAGGTGGGCAGCCAGCGGCCGACGTCGGCGCGCGCCTGCGCTTCGTAGAATTCCTTCAGCGTGCGGCGCAGGCCGGCGTCGCCCAGCCGTGCCGGCACATGGAAGTGCGCGCCTTCGTCAGCGAGTTCGATGCGCGCGTAGCGCCCTTCGTGCCAGGACAATGGCAGCAGCGCGCCACGCAAGGGCAGCAGCCCGGGCACGCCACGTTGCAGCGCCGAAAACGCATCGACCTGCTGGTAACGCGACAGCTGGGTGCCCAGCCAATCCAGATGCGCGTGCACGAAGCGCTCGCCGGCCACCAGGCTTGCACGCAGCGGCAGGGTAAGCCGCGCCCCGCGCTCGTCCACGCTGAGCTTGATCCGCCGCGCACGTGGGTCGCGCACGCGCAACACATCGATCTCGCTGCCGTCCAACTGCACACGCAGGCAATCGCGTTCGATGACGTACGGGGTGGGCGCGATCAGGCGGCGGACGGGCTTGAACATGCGCACAGGATAGCGCCGCGATGTGTCCGGTGGTGAGACAGGGCGATTGATTCATTCGATGTTGGCGCTACTTGGAGCGGCTAACGAAGCGACGTTGCCCACAACGGGGTCGGCGCAACCGACTTCGCGCCCATCCGCACACGACCAATTTAGAGCGGCTAACAGAACAGTTTTGTTAGCCGCTCTTAGGGGCGGTGTCCTTGCCGATTGCGCAATCCCTGGCGGCATCGATGCCGCCAGGGAGCCTCCAGGGACCGATTCACGGCGTGTCCCGGAACTGGCGAGCGCAAGGCGCCCTCGCCTCGCCCAACGCCCTGACGTGAAACCTCGGATCGCGCCTCAACGATGCTACGGTTCGAAGCCCCGGTTACTCGGCCTTGCTCAGCTTCAGCGCGGTTTCCAGCAACAGGAAGAGCCGGCGGATTTCGGCGCTCATCAGCGCAAAGCGTGCGTCGAGTTCGGCGCGTGCGCCGTCGTCCTCGCTGTGTTCGAGCTGGTCCAGCGCGCCGTCGAGGAACTTGAGCTTGCGGATCACCAGGTCGTCGCCGAGCACGAACGACAGGTTGTCGTCCATCACCAGGGCCAGCTTGGTGACCTGCTTGCCGGCTTCCAGATGCTTGTCGATCTCGTCGCCGCGCAGTTCCTGGTGCTGGCACTTGACCACCGCGCCGCCTTCGATAGGGTCTTTCATCTCGCATTCTTCGCCCAGGCTCAGACCTTCGGGCAAGGGCTCGCCGGCGATCCAGCCGGTGAGGATGGCGCGCGGGGCGACTTCGGCATTGAGCGGCAGCGCCGGGAAGCTGCCGAGCGCGCCGCGGATCTCGCTCATCACGTTCTCGCCGCTCTTGCGGCTGGAGGTGTTGACCGCGATATAGCCATGCTGCAGGTCCAGGATGGCGTCGGTGCGCGAGCTCTTGACGAAGGCGCGCGGCAGCAATTCATGGATCAGGTCGTCCTTCAAACGCTTGCGGGCCTTGCCGCCGGGGCGGCGGCCTTCCTTTTCCTCGATCTCGGCGACCTTGCGCTCGAGCAGATCGTTGACCACCGCGCCGGGCAGGATCTTGTCCTCGCCGCCGACGGTGAGCCACAGGAAATCTTCCAGACGGTGCGAGAGCACTTCCTGCTCGTCGCGCCCGAACGGCGAGATGAAGCCACGCGAGCTCATTTCCAGCGGGCCGACCGGCTTGAGCTGCACTTGCGGCAGCAGCGTTTCGATCTGCGTGAAATCCAGCGTAGTGGGAAAGCGGAACAGGGTGAGATTGCGAAAGAACATGCGTAAGACCGAAGAAGAAAAACGTGGAGGTGGAAGACCGACGGCGACCGGGCGGGCGCGTCAGTCGCTAGCGTGTGCGCTGTCGCCGGCGGCGTGCCAGGCGGTGGGATCGGGCGCGCTGGCGTCGCAGAGGCGGCCCAGCGCCAGGAAATCGAACAAGGTGCGGTCGGCCAGTTGTTCGGGCCGTACGTCGCCCAGCGCGCGCGCAATCTGTTCCACCCGCCCCGGATGGTCGCGGTCCCATTGCTGCAGCATGCGACCCACCTGCTGGCGCTGCAGGTTCTGCTGGCTGCCGCACAGGTTGCACGGAATGATCGGGAACTGGCGCAGCTGTGCGTAGGCGGCGATATCGGCTTCGCGCACATAGGCCAGCGGGCGGATCACCACATGCGCACCGTCGTCGCTGCGCAGCTTGGGCGCCATCGCGGCCAGGCGCGCGTGGTGAAACAGGTTCATGAAGAACGTGGCGACGATGTCGTCGCGGTGGTGGCCGAGCGCGATCTTGGTCACCCCGTGCGCCTGCGCGTAGGCGTACAAGGCGCCGCGCCGCAACCGCGAGCACAGCGAACATAGGGTCTTGCCGGCCGGGATCACCCGGCTGACCACCGAATAGGTGTCCTGCTCGACGATATCGAACGGCACGCCCTGCTCGCGCAAATAGCTGGGCAGCACCTCAGCGGGGAACTCCGGCTGCTTCTGGTCCAGGTTCACCGCCACCAGCGTGAACGGCACCGGCGCCTTGCGCTGCAACTGCAGCAGCATGTCCAGCAAGGTGTAGCTGTCCTTGCCACCGGACAGGCACACCATCACCTTGTCGCCGGACTCGATCATGCCGAAGTCGGCGATCGCCTGGCCCACCTGGCGCTGCAACCGTTTGCCCAGGCGCAGCTGATCGGACGGCAACCGCGGGCGCGCAGTGCGCGGCGCGGGGTCGGCCAGGGGTTGCGGCAACGGCAGGACAGCGGTCATGAGCCGCCTATTGTAGCTGCCGGGGGGATTGGGATTGGGATTTGGTCGTGAGGCCAGCGGTAGCTGCCCCCATCCGCCCTTCGGGCACCTTCCCCCGTGAACGGGGAAAGGGAGCAAGCCCTCGCCCAAGGGGGTGAGCGCTTCCACCCAGCCCTTTTCCGTCAGTATCCTCTCCTGGCGATCTCCTGCTTCTTGGCGACTCCCTCTTGACGGTCCCCTCCCGCACGCGGGAGAGGTTGCCCGCCGAAGAAGACGCGACCGCCCAAGCGCTCTACAAGTCCCCTCGCCCGCACGCGGGAGAGGGTGCCCGAAGGGCGGGTGAGGGCCGTACGCCCCAACTCACCAGACATCACCACACCCCGCCGCCACGCAACAGCTCGCATCTCGCAGCGCAGCAAGCCTTTCGGCGGCGGGCTGGGTAAAGTCCGCAAGACCGTTTCAGCTGGGATCGGCATGACACCTTCGGCTTCGCTGTATGGCGCGGCTTTTTTCAGCCGGCTTTTTGGTAGCGCTAACATCTTATGCATTGCGTAGCAGTACACGCATGCGCAGATGCGCTGCAGCGACGCGGCGCGACTGGTCGTTGCGCGTGCCAGCGTCGCAGTGTGTCGATGCCATCCCTCTCCCCCATCACCCCCCCTTTCTGCAGGAGTTCACCCCATGAGCAACACCGTTTACATCGGCGCGAAGGAATATTTCCCCGGCATCGGCAAGATCGGCTTCGAAGGCCGCGACTCGGACAACCCGCTGGCGTTCAAGGTCTACGANCACCCCATGAGCAACACCGTTTACATCGGCGCGAAGGAATATTTCCCCGGCATCGGCAAGATCGGCTTCGAAGGCCGCGACTCGGACAACCCGCTGGCGTTCAAGGTCTACGACGCCAACAAGCAGGTCGGCGACAAGACCATGGCCGAGCATCTGCGCTTTGCCGTGGCCTACTGGCACAGCTTCTGCGGCAATGGCGCCGATCCGTTCGGCCCGGGCACGCGTGCGTACCCGTGGGATATCGGCAACACCGCGTTGAATCGCGCCGAAGCCAAGTCCGATGCCGCGTTCGAGTTCTTCACCAAGCTCGGCGTGCCGTATTACTGCTTCCACGATATCGATCTGGCACCGGATGCCGACGACATCGGCGAGTACGAAAAGAATCTCAAGCACATGGTAGGCATCGCCAAGCAGCGCCAGGCCGACACCGGCATCAAGCTGCTGTGGGGCACCGCCAACCTGTTCTCGCACCCGCGCTACATGAATGGTGCATCGACCAACCCGGACTTCAACGTGGTCGCGCGTGCGGCGGTGCAGGTCAAGGCCGCGATCGATGCGACCGTTGAACTCGGTGGCGAAAACTACGTGTTCTGGGGCGGCCGCGAAGGCTATGCCTGCCTGCACAACACCCAGATGAAGCGCGAGCAGGACAACATGGCGCGCTTCCTGACCCTGGCGCGCGATTACGGCCGCGCGATCGGCTTCACGGGTAATTTCCTGATCGAGCCCAAGCCGATGGAGCCGATGAAGCACCAGTACGACTTCGACAGCGCCACGGTGATCGGCTTCCTGCGTCAGCACGGCCTGGACCAGGACTTCAAGCTCAATATCGAAGCCAACCACGCCACCTTGTCGGGCCATAGCTTCGAGCACGACCTGCAGGTGGCCAGCGATGCCGGGCTGCTCGGCAGCATCGATGCCAACCGCGGCAACCCGCAGAACGGCTGGGACACCGACCAGTTCCCGACCGACCTGTACGACACCGTCGGCGCGATGCTGGTGGTGCTGCGCCAGGGCGGGCTGGCACCGGGCGGCCTGAATTTCGATGCCAAGGTGCGGCGCGAGTCGTCCGACCCGCAGGACCTGTTCCTGGCGCATATCGGCGGCATGGACGCGTTCGCACGCGGGCTGGAAGTGGCCAATGCGCTGCTGACCTCCTCGCCGCTGGAAACCTGGCGCAAGGAGCGCTACGCCAGCTTCGACAGCGGTGCGGGCGCGGACTTTGCCAATGGCACCAGCACGCTGGCCGACCTGGCCACCTACGCTGCCGGCAATGCACCCACGCAGCTCAGCGGCCGCCAGGAAGCCTACGAGAACCTGATCAATCAGTATCTGACGCGTTGATNCACCAGCACGCTGGCCGACCTGGCCACCTACGCTGCCGGCAATGCACCCACGCAGCTCAGCGGCCGCCAGGAAGCCTACGAGAACCTGATCAATCAGTATCTGACGCGTTGATCCACCGGGGCACGCACGCGTTGGTGAAAGACAGTATGTGCGTTAGCTGCATGCGCTGCGAGCGCAACGCATGCAGGAGCCGGCGCGACAGGAAGGGCCAACGACGCGTACGCGCACCTGCCAGCAGACGGCAGGTGCGTGGGCGGGTCCACAGCCCGACCAGGTCGGTGGCCGACACCGGCTGCGGCAGCCAACGGGCTGCGCAGCCGTCCCGCAGCGCTGTCTATTCGGCCGGATCGACGGATGTCGGCGCGGCCACCGAATCCCGCTTGACCAGCAGGTGCGCGACCACATGATCGACCATCTTCGGCGTCCGCTCCTTGGCGCGTATCGTCTTCAGCAGGATGTCCAACGCGGCATCGGCCATGGCGGCAATGGGTTGCTGCACCGTGGTGAGTTCGGGCCACACGGCGGTGGCGGCGGAGGTGTCGTCGAATCCCACCACCGACAGATCACGCGGCACATCCATGCCGCGCCGATGCGCCACCGAAATAGCGGCGGCGGCCATATCGTCGTTGCTGGCGAAGATCGCGCTGGGGCGGCGCTTGCGTGCCAGCAACTTTTCCGCGGCCAGCAACCCCGAGCGGTAGGTGTAATCGCCCGGTTGCACCAGATGCCGGTCCAGCCGCAGACCGGCATCGGACAAGGCGGCCTGGAATCCTTCGAAACGCCGCGTGCTGGCCGACAGGTTGGGATGCCCGGCGATATAGCCGATACGCGTATGCCCCTGTGCGATCAAATGCTCGGCGATTTCCTTGGCGGCAGCGAATTCGTCGATGCGCACGCAGGCCACATCGGGGCTGAAATGATTGGAGGCGATCGCCACCACCGGTACCTTGGCGCGCACCAGCTCCAGCACCGCGGCGCGGGATTCGCACAACGGTGGCGGCAGGATCACCCCGGCCACGCCCTTGGCGAGTTTGCGCGCGGCACGGCGCTCGGCATCGGCATCCAGATCGTCCCAGCAGTCGATCACCAGCTGGATCGAGGTGCGCGAAGCAACACGCAACACGCCAAGCAACAACTCGCGCAGGTAGGCGCCGCTGGGATCGCTGTAGATCAGCGCGATACGCGTGCTTTGCGCGGCGGCCAGCGCGCTGGCGGCCAGGTTGGGCGTGTAACCGAGTTTGTCGACAGCACGCATGACGCGCTCGCGGGTGGCCTCGCGCACACTGCCGTTGTTGTTGACCACACGCGAGACCGTCATCGGCGACACTTTCGCCAGCGCCGCCACCTCGTCGATGGTGGTCGCGCGGCTGGTGCGGCGGACCGATTTCCTGACCTTCTCCAAGCATGGCCTCTTCAAGTGAGTGCGAAAGCTGCACGATGCATACCGACTGCGGCAATGACGTCCGCACCCACGGCATACACGACGATGCGCGCCATGGTACCGGGAAGCAGACAGAGCGGCGAGACGCGCAACGATGCGTCACACGCAGTGGAGCAGATGTCATGAGCAGGCAGGCAAGCGGCGGTGATCGCGTCCGGATGGCTGCGCTGTTACTGCTGGGGCTGATGCTGCTCTGCGGCGTATTGCTGCCTGCTGCGCAGGTACATGCCGAGGATGGCTACGATGTGTGGTTGCGCTACCAGCCGGTTGACAACGCCGCAGCATTGCGCGAACACGCCCAGGCACTGGTGGTCGCTGGCAACTCGCCCACCCTGCAGGCCGCGCGCCAGGAGCTGGAACGTGGCCTGCAGGGCCTGCTGGGTGCCGCGCCGCAACCCACTGACGCGGTCACGCGCGACGGCACGCTGCTGCTGGGTCCGGCCAATGCGCCACAGGTGGCAGCCCTGAAACTGCATACCGCCGATCTTGGCCGCGAGGGCTACCTGATCCAGTCGGTCAGCGTGGGCGGCCACCGCAGCATCGCGATCGTGGGCGGCAGCGATATCGGTGCGCTGTACGGCGCATTTCATTTCCTGCGTCTGCTGCAGACCGGCCAGGCACTGACCGCACTGAACGTGCGCGAGTCGCCGCGGCTGCAGCTGCGCATGCTCAATCACTGGGACAACCTCGATGGCGTGGTGGAGCGCGGCTATGCCGGCGCCTCGCTGTGGAACTGGCAGACCTTGCCGGGCTATCTGGATCCGCGCTACACCGATTACGCACGCGCCAATGCCTCGCTGGGCATCAATGGAACCGTACTCAACAATGTCAACGCCAAGGCCTGGAGCCTGACGCCGCAATATCTGGACAAGGCCGCTGCGCTGGCCAAGGTATTTCGGCCGTATGGCATCCGCGTGTTTCTCAGCGCCCGCTTCAGTGCGCCGATCGAGATCGGCGGGCTGCCCACCGCCGACCCGCTGGACCCACAGGTGCAGCGCTGGTGGCGTGAGACCGCCGATGCGATCTATGCGCGCATTCCGGATTTCGGCGGGTTTCTGGTCAAGGCCAATTCCGAAGGACAGCCCGGCCCGCAGGATTACGGGCGCACGCATGCCGATGGCGCGAACCTGCTGGCCGCCGCGCTGGCGCCGCATGGTGGCGTGGTGATGTGGCGCGCATTCGTGTATTCGCACGAGCAGCCCGACGACCGCGCCAAGCAGGCGTATAGCGAATTCATGCCGCTCGATGGCGCCTTTGCCGACAATGTGATCGTGCAGGTGAAAAACGGCGCCATCGATTTCCAGCCACGCGAGCCCTTCCATCCGTTGTTCGGCGCGATGCGCAAGACGCCGCTGATGCCGGAGTTCCAGATCACCAAGGAATATCTGGGTTTCTCCACGCATCTGGCGTATCTGGGCACCTTGTTCGCCGAGACCTTGCAGGCCGATACCTATGCGCGTGGCAAGGGCTCGACCGTCGCGAAGACGGTAGATGGCAGCGTGTCCAACAATGCCAAACGCACGCGTCTGACTGGCATGGCCGGCGTTGCCAATATCGGGGCGGACCGCAACTGGAGCGGCTCCTTGTTCAATCAGGCCAACTGGTATGCCTATGGACGGCTGGCCTGGAATCCGTCGTTGTCGCCGGAGGCGATCGCGCAGGACTGGGTGCGCATGACGTTGTCCAACGACCCGGCCGTGGTCACGCCGGTGGTGGGCATGATGCTGCGCTCGCGCGAGGCGGTGGTGGACTACATGACGCCGCTGGGCCTGCATCACCTGATGGGGCGCGGCCACCATTACGGCCCGGCGCCCTGGGATGCCGGCAGCGAGCGACCCGATTGGGATCCGGTGTATTACCACCGCGCCGACCGCAACGGCATCGGCTTTGATCGCAGCGCCAGCGGCAGCAACGCGGCCGCGCAATACGCCGCACCGGTGGCGCGCGTGTTCGGCGATGTACGACGCGTGCCCGAGCAGTATCTGCTGTGGTTCCATCACGTCTCCTGGGACCGGCGCATGGCCTCCGGGCGAACGCTGTGGGGCGAGTTGGTGTGGCATTACGACCATGGCGTGGACGAGGTGCGGGCGATGCGGGCGACCTGGCAAGGCCTGGCCGGCCGCATCGATGCGCCGCGCTACCGGCAAGTGGCCGAGTTTCTGGCGATCCAGCAGGACGAAGCGCAGTGGTGGCGCGATGCCAGCATCGCCTATTTCCGGAGTGTGTCCGGGCGTGCCCTGCCGCCAGGCGTGGCCGCCCCGGCGCATCCGCTGGCGTACTACCAGGGCCTGAAATTTCCGTACGCACCGGGAAATCCCAAATGAACCTGCATGGTGTGCCCCTGCTGCTTGCCGCCGCTGCCGCGCTCGCGGCCGATGTGGCCTGCGCAACCGATACGCCGCTGCTGCATCCGCTGTTCCAGGACCATGCGGTGCTGCAGCGCGATGCGCCGATCCGGGTGTGGGGCGATGCGGCGCCCGGCACGCGCGTGCGCGTGCAATTGGATGCGCAGCAGCAACAGGTGCGAGCGGACCGCCAGGGCCACTGGCAGGCGCAGTTGCCTGCCCATGCCGCCGGCGGACCATACACGCTGACCGCCAGCGGCGCCGACGGTGCGACACAGCAGGTGGCCGATGTGATGATCGGCGATGTGTGGCTGTGTTCGGGCCAATCCAACATGGAATTGCAGGTGCATCGCACGCTGGATTCGCGCAGCGAGATCGCCGATGCCGATCAACCGGCCATCCGCATGTTCAAGGTGCCGGCGCAATCCAGTCCCACGCCACAGCGTGGCTTCGGCGGCGCGGCGCAGTGGCAGCCGACCACGCCGGACACGGTGAAGGACTTTTCGGCGGCGTGTTACTACTTCGCGCGCGAACTGCGCAAGACCGTCTCCGTGCCGATGGGGTTGATCAACGCCTCGTGGGGCGGCTCGCAGCTGCAGGCCTGGATCGGCGAGGCGGCACTGCGTGCGGCCGGCGACGATGGCCCGGCACTGGATGTGCTGGCACGCTATGCCGACAGCCCGACGGACGCGGCGCCGCGCTGGGCACGGCTGTGGGAAGCATGGTGGCACGCGCATGGCGAAGGCGAGCCGTGGCAACCGGATGCGCCGGGCGCGTGGCAACCCGCACCCGCCGCGCTGGGCGCATGGGACGACTGGGGCGTGCCGCAGCTGGTGGGCTTCAACGGCATGGTCTGGTATCGCACCAGCGTGGAGCTGACGCCCGCGCAGGCGGCGCAGGAAGCCACCCTGGTGTTGGGGCCGGTGGATGAACTGGACCAGACCTGGGTCAACGGTATTGGCGTCGGCAGCAGCTACGGGGCCGATCAACCGCGCCGCTATGCGCTGGGACGCGGCCACCTGCATGCCGGGCGCAACAGCATCGTGCTCAACGTCCTCAACACGTATCGCCGTGGTGGATTGCTGGGCGATGCGTCCTCGCGTGCGCTGCAGTTCGCCGATGGCAGCACGCTGCCGCTGGCCGCGCCGTGGCACTACCGCATCGTGCCGCCGCAGCTGGGCTCGCCGCCGCGCGCGCCGTGGTCCTCGGCCGCAGGGCTGACCACCTTGTACAACGGCATGATCGCCCCGCTTGGCCATCTCGGCCTGCGCGGAGTGCTCTGGTACCAGGGTGAATCCAATACTGGCGATGCCATGCATTACCCTGCCTTGCTCAATGCCTGGCGGCGCGACTGGCGGCAGCGTTTCGGTGCGCAGCTGCCAATGCTCATCGTGCAGCTGGCCAACTACGGCGCGCCGCCCACGCAACCGGTGGAAAGCGGTTGGGCACAGCTGCGCGAGGCGCAACGCCGCTTCGTGGCCGAAGACGCGCATGCCGGCCTGGCAGTGGCCATCGATATCGGCGACCGCTACGACATCCACCCGGCCAACAAGCAGGAACTGGGCCGGCGCCTGGCACGCGCGGCGCGGCATGTGGTGTATAGCGAGGCGATTACGCCCTCGGGCCCGGTACCAGGAGCCGTGCAGCGCGATGGCGACAGCGTGCGCATCGCCTTCGACGATGTGGACACCACGCTGCTGAGTTACGGCAACGACGCACCAATCGGCTTTGAAGTCTGCGCTGCGGCAGCCAACAGTTGCCGCTACACCAGCGCCACGCTGCAGGGCCGCGAGGTCCGCCTGCGCATTCCTTCCGGCATGGATGCGGCGCGGGTGCGCTACTGCTGGGCCGACAGCCCGGTATGCACGGTGTACGACCCCAGCGGCCTGCCAGCCGGCCCGTTCGAACGTCCCATCACCACCCCACCTTCCCCCTGAGCGAGATCACGATGTCACAGACTTCCGACTCCCCTGCACCGCTGCAAGGTTCTGCCCGCGACCGCGAGATCGTCGAGGCGCGCGTGATCGTCACCTGCCCGGGGCGCAACTTCGTCACCCTGAAGATCCGCACCCGCTCAGGCATCACCGGGCTGGGCGATGCCACGCTCAACGGCCGCGAACTGGCGGTGGCGGCCTACCTGCAGGAACACCTGGTGCCGAACCTGATCGGCCGCGATGCGGGGCGCATCGAGGACATCTGGCAGTTCTTCTACCGCGGTGCGTACTGGCGGCGCGGCCCGGTGACGATGAGCGCGATTGCCGCGGTGGACGTGGCGCTGTGGGACATCCTGGGCAAGATGGCCGGCCTGCCGTTGTATCAGCTGCTGGGCGGGCGCTCGCGCGAAGGTGCGCTGGTCTATGGCCACGCCAACGGCCGCGATATCGCCGAAACCAGCGACGAAGTGGGCCGCTTTCGCGAGATGGGCTTTATCGCCATCCGCGCGCAATGCGGCGTGCCCGGCATCAAGAAGACCTATGGCATTTCCAGCGGCGGCAAGCCGTACGAGCCGGCCGAAAGCGAACTGCCCACCGAAACCGTGTGGTCCACGCCGCGTTATCTGGGTGTGGTGCCGAAGCTATTCGAGCAACTGCGCAGCGACCACGGCGATGAGATCGAACTGCTGCACGACGCGCACCACCGGCTCACCCCGATCGAAGCCGCGCGCCTGGGCCGCGACCTGGAGCCATACCGGCTGTTCTGGCTGGAAGACGCCACGCCTGCGGAAAACCAGCGTGCGTTCGAGATCATTCGCCAGCACACGGTCACGCCATTGGCGGTTGGCGAAGTGTTCAATTCGCTCTGGGACTGCAAGCACCTGATCGAACAGCAGCTGATCGACTACATCCGCACCACGATTGTCCACGCCGGCGGCCTCACCCACGTGCGCCGGCTGGCCGACTTCGCGGCCTTGCATCAGGTGCGCACCGGCTTCCACGGCGCCACCGATCTGTCGCCGGTGTGCATGGGCGCGGCCTTGCACTTCGATACCTGGGTGCCCAACTTCGGCATCCAGGAATACATGTTCCATTCCGACGAAGCCAATGCGGTGTTCCCGCACGACTACGTGTTTCGTGATGGGCGCCTGCACTGCGGCGAAACGCCCGGGCATGGTGTGGACATCGACGAAACCCTTGCGGCGAAGTACCCGTACGTGCCCAAACAGTTGCCGGTGGCGCGTCTGGAAGACGGCGCGATGTGGGACTGGTGATGCGCGCGCTTTCCGCCATGTGTGCGGCCCTGCTGATGGCCCTGGCGGCATCTGCAAACGCGCAGGCGCAGGCGTCTGCCGATGTCGCCTTCGACTGGTTCGATTACCGCGGCGACGATGCGGTGTTCGCCACGCCCCTGCCGGCCGGCCACTACCGCAATCCGGTGCTGGCCGGGTTCTATCCCGACCCCAGCGTCACGCGGGTGGGCGAGCGCTACTATCTGGTCAATTCGACGTTCGCGTACTTCCCGGCGATTCCGGTCTTCGAGAGCACCGATCTTGTGCACTGGACGCAGATCGGCAATGTGGTCGAACGCCGCGAGCAACTCGATTACGACGGGCTGGACGTTTCACGCGGCATGTTCGCAGCCAGCATTCGCCATCATGACGGGCGCTTTTACGTGGTGGGCACCTCGGTTGATGGTGGCGGCAATTTCATCGCCAGTGCCGTCAATCCGGCAGGTCCGTGGTCGGCACTGACATGGTTGCCGAGCATCGACGGTATCGACCCGTCGTTGTTCTTCGACACCGATGGCGGCGCGTATCTGCTCAACAACGGCCCGCCGGAAGGCACACCGTTGTACGAAGGGCATCGCGCGATCTGGATGCAGCGCTTCGATATCGCAAACAACCAGCCGGTTGGCCCGCGCAAGGTGGTGCTCAACGGCGGCGTGGATCTGGCCAGCAAGCCGATCTGGATCGAAGGCCCGCACCTGTATCAGCGCGACGGGTGGTATTACCTCTCGTGCGCCGAGGGCGGCACCGGGCCGCAGCATTCGCAGGTGGTGTTGCGTAGCCGCAACGTGTGGGGGCCGTATGCGCCCTCGCCGCACAACCCCATCCTGACCCAGCGCGATCTGCCTGCCGACCGTGCGCACCCGGTCAGCAACGCCGGCCACGCGGATTTTGTCGAAGCACCGGACGGGCAGTGGTGGGCGGTGTTCCTGGCCAGCCGGCCGTATTCCGGCGATCGCTATAACACCGGGCGCGAGACGTTCCTGCTGCCGGTGCAGTGGCGCGATGGCTGGCCGTCGATCCTGCCCGCCGGCACACCGATCCCCTACATCGCCAACGCGCCTGCGGGGGCAAGGGCGACTGCCGATCAGGCACCGTTGTCGGGCAACTTCACCTGGCACGACGACTTCACTGGCGCTACCTTGCAGCGCGAATGGCTCACCCTGCGCGTGCCCAAGCGCACGGTGGCCGATACGCAGGCACGCGCCGGTTGGCTGACCCTGCATGCAACCGCGCAAGGGCTGGAGGGCAGCGGCACGCCCGCGTTTGTTGCGCGTCGCCAGCAACACACGCGCTTTTACGCCAGCACCGCGCTGGCCGTGCCCACGCAGGCAGGCGTGCAGGCCGGGCTGGCCGCGTTCCAGAACGCCAACGCGTGGTATGCGCTGGGCGTGCGTCGCGACGGCGCTGCATTGGAGGTGTTTGTCGACAAGCGCGACGGCGCCACCGCCACCACGCTGGCGCGCACCCGCATCCCGGCTGCGACAACCCAGTTGCGCCTGCAGATCAGCGGCGATGGTGGCGCCTACAGCTTCGACTACGACGCCGGCGGTTCCGGCTGGCAGTCGCTCCGCCGCAACGACGATGCCGGCTTCCTCAGCACCGCACAGGCCGGCGGCTTCGTCGGCAGCATGATCGGGCCCTTCGCCTGGTTCCAACCAGACCGCACCCAGGAGGACTGACCATGCATTCGCACCCTGCCCGTCTCGCCGCCGCCCGGTGCCGCGCCCTGGCCGTCGGCGCGCTGCTGGCGATTGCCTTGGCCGCCGGCAACACGCAGGCGGTTGCACCGCCGCCGCCGCCGTATCTGGACACCCAACTGCCGTTCGAGACACGCGCCGCCGATCTGGTGTCGCGCATGACGCTGGAAGAAAAGGCCGCGCAAATGCAGAACGCTGCGCCGGCCATCCCGCGCCTGCAGGTGCCAGCCTACGATTGGTGGAACGAGGCGCTGCATGGCGTGGCGCGTGCCGGTGGCGCCACGGAGTTTCCGCAGGCGATTGGTTTGGCCGCCACTTTCGACACGCCGTTGATGGCCGAAGTGGCCACCGCCATCAGCGACGAAGCGCGCGCCAAGCACCACGCGTTCCTGGCGCGCGGCGAGCACAAGCGCTATCAGGGGCTCACGTTCTGGTCGCCCAACATCAACATCTTTCGCGACCCACGCTGGGGCCGTGGGCAGGAAACCTATGGCGAAGATCCGTTCCTGACTGCGCGCATGGGGGTGACCTTCGTACAGGGCCTGCAGTCGCAGCAGGGCCCATACCGCAAGCTCGATGCCACCGCCAAGCACTTCGCCGTCCACAGCGGCCCGGAAGCGGACCGCCACCACTTCGACGTGCATCCCAGCGAACGCGATCTGCATGAAACCTATCTGCCGGCGTTCCAGGCCTTGGTACAGGAAGGCCATGTGGCCGCGGTGATGGGCGCCTACAACCGCGTCAATGGCGAATCCGCATCGGCCAGCACGCGGCTGGAAGGCATCGCGCGCCGTGACTGGGGCTTTGATGGCTATATCGTCAGCGACTGCGCGGCGATCCGCGATATCTGGCAGAACCACAAGATCGTGCCTACGCCCGAAGCCGCCGCCGCGCTGGGCGTCAAGCACGGCACCGACCTGGATTGCGGCGACACCTATGCGTCGTTGCCCAGGGCGGTGCGCGCCGGCTTGATCGACGAAGCCACCATCGATACCTCGCTCAAGCGGCTGATGACCACGCGCATGCGCTTGGGTATGTTCGACCCGCCGGCCAAGGTGCCGTGGGCGCAGATTCCCGCCTCGGTGAATCAATCGCCGCAGCACGATGCGCTGGCCCGGCGCACCGCACGCCAATCGCTGGTGCTGCTGAAGAACGACGGCCTGCTGCCGCTCAAGCCTACGCTCAAGCGCATCGCCGTGGTCGGCCCCACCGCCGACGATCCGATGTCGCTGCTGGGCAACTATTACGGCACGCCCGCCGCGCCGGTCACCATCCTGCAAGGCATCCGCGATGCGGCGCCACAGGCGGAGGTGGTGTACGCACGCGGCAGCGATCTGGTGGAAGGACGCGAAGATCCCAACGCTGCCGCACCGATCGACGCGCGCTATCTGCGCCCGGTCGCCGATGCCAAACAGCACGGATTGACCGGTGAGTACTTCAAGGGACGCAGCCTGGCCGGGCAACCGGTGCTGACCCGCATCGACCCGCGCATCGCCTTCCGCTGGGACCGCAATGCGCCCACCGACGATGCACTGGGCCGTGGCGAACTGCAGCCCGGGCAGGCATTGGACAAGGACGAGTTCAGCGTGCGTTGGCACGGCCAGTTGTTGCCGCCGGTCAGCGGCGATTACGACCTGCAGATCGCTGCCGATGACGGCGTGCGTCTGTTCCTGGACGACAAATTGCTGATCGACCAGTGGAGCGATGCGCCGCGCATGCGTGGCGGCAGTGCCAGCGTGCGCCTGGAAGCCGGCAAGGCCTACGACCTGCGGGTGGAGTATTACGAGGCCACCCGCGACGCCGGGGTGCGTCTGGCCTGGCGCATGCCCGGCGCCAAGCCACCGCTGCAAGAAGCGGTGGATGCCGCTCGCAATGCGGACGTGGTGGTGTTCGTCGGCGGCCTCACCGGCGATGTCGAAGGCGAAGAGATGGACGTCAACTATCCCGGCTTTGCTGGCGGCGACCGCACCGACACCCGCCTGCCCAAACCGCAGCGCGAACTGCTGCAGGCGCTGCAGGCCACCGGCACGCCGGTGGTTGCGGTGCTGACCACCGGCTCGGCGCTGGCGATCGACTGGGCGCAGCACCACGTGCCCGCCATCCTGCTGGCCTGGTACCCCGGCCAACGCGGCGGCAGCGCGGTTGGCGATGTGCTGTTCGGCCAGGCCAGTCCCGGCGGCCGCCTACCGATCACCTTTTACAAGGAAGACGAGCGCCTGCCCGCTTTCGACGATTACGCCATGCGCGGCCGCACCTATCGCTACTTTGCCGGCAAGCCGCTGTACCCGTTTGGCCATGGCCTGTCGTACACGCAGTTTGCGTATTCGGATCTACGCCTGGATCGCACTACGGTTGCGGCCGATGGCACGCTCACGGCAACGGTCACGCTGAAGAACACCGGCCAACGCGCAGGCGATGAAGTGGTGCAGCTGTATCTGCATCCGCTCAAGCCGCAACGCGAACGCGCCATCAAGGACCTGCGCGGCTTCCAGCGCATCACCCTGCAACCCGGCGAGCAACGGCAGCTGCGCTTCACCCTCAAGGCGCAAGACGCCCTGCGCATCTACGACGACCAGCGCAAGGCCTACGCAGTGGATCCAGGCGACTACGAAGTACAGATCGGCGCCTCCAGCGCAGACATCCGCAGCACACAACGCTTTACCGTCACCGACAAGTAGCAACCGCTGACACCCACGCCACACGGACACGGGCAAGTAAGCCCCCGAGCCGCGATTGCCCTAAGCCCCTCTCCCGCCGGGGCGAAGAGGCACCGCTTGCGCGCCACTGGCGCGCGTGCCTTGGAGCGCCCGCGTCGCAAGACGTGGGCCGGGGCGCGGAGCGGGGGTTGGGGTGAGGGTACGGCCACGGGCGAACTTGCAGCACCCCCACGATTCCAAACAAAAATCCATGCCAATTCCAACGCTCTCCATCGCAACACTCACGCACCTACCAACCACCGTCCTCCCTCCCAACTACAACCCCAAACACACCACCATCGGCATCGTCCATCTAGGCGCAGGCGCCTTCCACCGCGCCCACCAGGCCGTCTACATCGACGACCTGCTCGCGCATGACCCCAGCTGGGCCATCTGCGCCGTCTCGCTACACAGCTCAACGGTGCGTGACGCCCTACGCCCACAAGACGGCCTCTACACCCTCGCCCTGCTCGACGAACACCCGCAACTGCGCGTCGTTGCCGCCATCCGCGAAGTGCTGTGCGCCGCCGACGAGCAAACAGCGGTGCTTGCGCGTCTGTCAGACCCCGCCGTGCGCCTGGTCACTCTCACCGTCACCGAAAAGGGATATTGCCTCGCAGGCGACAGCCTCGACCTCACCCACCCCGACATCGCGCACGACATCGCACATCCCGCGACGCCGCGCAGCGCCATCGGCTATCTCGTCGACGGCTTGCAACGACGCAGGCAACACAACAGCGCACCCTTCACCGTCCTCAGCTGCGACAACCTGCAAGACAACGGCAACCTGCTACGCCGCGCGGTGTTGCTGCTCGCACAGCAGAACGATCCCGCGCTTGCGGGTTGGATCGACCGGCAGGTCAGCTTCCCGCGCTCGATGGTCGACAGCATCACCCCCGCCACCGACGACACGCTGCGCGCCAACGTGCGCGCGCAAACCGGTCTCCACGACGCCTGGCCGATCCAGCGCGAGCGCTACAGCCAATGGGTGATCGAAGACCGCTTCTGCAACGGCCGCCCCGCCTTCGAAAGCGCAGGCGTGATTCTCAGCCACGATATCGCTGGCTACGCACGCGCCAAACTGCGCCTGCTCAACGGCCCGCACTCCGCACTCGCCTATCTCGGCAGCCTGCTCGATCTGGATACCGTCGTCGACGCCATGCGCCACCGGCAACTGGCCGCCTTTGTCGAAACCCTGATGCGCGAAGACATCGCCCCCACCCTGCAGCCCATGCCGGGCTTCGACCCGCAGCATTACATCGACGCCGTCCTCTCCCGCTTCCGCAACCCCGCCATCCGCCACCTGCTCGCCCAGATCGCCTGGGACGGCTCGCAGAAGATTCCGGTACGTCTGCTCGGCGTCATCAGCGATGCATTGGACGCCGGGCGCCGGGTCGACCGGCTCTGCATTCCGGTAGCGGCCTGGCTGCAGTTCGTGCGCAGGCAGGCGGCCAACGGCATTACCCTGGTCGATCCACTGAGCGAGGTCCTCAGCGACATCGCCCATTCGACCACCGGCGATGCCAGCCATGACATCGCCGCGTTCCTCACCGTGGATGCAGTGTTCGCCGCGCTCTCTGGCGATGCGCGTTTTGTGGAGGCACTGCGCGCTGCCTATGCTGCGCTGGGCACTGCAACACCGGCAGAGATACAGCTGGCAATCGATGCAAGGTGATGTGCGGCAAACGCATCGCCGGCTGCCATCGCATGCCAGCAAGGCCCGATGTCTGCATCGTGCGATGTCGGGCAGCGTGTATATCGTACCACCTGACCGATGGCCTGTTCCGGATAGCCAGGTACGCAGACGCAGGCGATTGGACGCCTAGCTACCGATTACCTGTCCAATCCTGATCAGATTGCCGCTCTCATCGACAAGCGCAAATTCCCGCATCCCCCACGGCTTGTCGCTGACAGCATCGAGCCTGGGGATGCCGTGCGCCGGAAGCTGCGCGGCACGCATGGCGGCGTAGACCGCATCGACATCGCCAACCCGGATATAGCAGCCCGCATAGCAGGCAGCGGGATCAAGATCCGGGTGCGCGAAGAAATGCAGCTCCACATCGCCCTGCGTCAGGATCGCGTAGCCCGCATCGTGCGGGTGCGCGTCGCCGACAAAGCCCAGCCGCCGATAGAAGGCGACCGTGTGTTCGATCGAGCGACCGGGGAGCAGTGGGATCGCACGGTCTGGCGTTTCAGCAGTGGAAGTCATCGCTTTCTCGTAGTGGGGAAACGAAGCCGTCGTTGAGCACAACGATACGCCAGATACGAAAGATCGGTTGGGAGCCGTGCCGTGCCGTCCTGGCTTGACTCGCTGCATTGGCGAGTAGCAAGATCCCTGTGCTGCGGCACATTCCGCAGCCGGATTTGACAGTCCGAAACCACAAGGCGCACCAGCGCCCATTGCACGATGTCGGCGCTTTTTCTTTGCCCGATGTCATGCGTAGGGGCGTGCCCGCTCTATGGCGGGCGGTGTGTGGAGACCGAAAGGTCTGCCGGTACCTTGTGGCCGGTCTGTCAACCGCATACCGTCCGCCACCTCGATTGACAGCGATGCGGCGGACTTCCTATCGCACAAGGAGTTCGATATGACCCGTCCAAAAGCAACCGCCAGTGCACGCGCTGCATCGCCTTTCAGTCGATCTGTTGTGACACGCGCCAGATGCAAGCACCGCCCGGCCGCCAGCATGACCGACGCTGAGCCAGCGGTGGATCCATCGCTTGCGCCTACCCCGCCTTTGCGCAGGCCTGGCTTCCGCATTCCAGAGCGGGTCACCATGAGCTACCAGCACTACGACGTGCGGCGTGCCGAGGATGTCATCGGTTGTGGGGTGCCCAAGCTGCGGCTGTCCGGGCGCTGGCTGGAACACTGCGGTTTCGCGGTTGGCGATGCGTTGCAGACCACGGTGGGGCGCGGCGTGCTGTTGATCAGCCGCGTGGCGCCTGCACTGCCCGCGGTAAAATCGCGCCGAAAGTGACGCGCGTGGGTTGAGCGCTCTGATGCGTCGCTTGCGACGCCTTCTCCCTGCACGGGAGAAGGAACGCTTTTTGCGCCTGTCCGGATTGAACAAGGGAGGCTGCCTGTATCGTCTGCACGAGAGAGGTCAGGTATCTGTTTCGATGGGGATTTTCGATGCGGAGCTGCGAAGCAAGGCCGGGTTGCGCGTGGGCCGTCAGCGGCAGGGTGCTTCTTGCCTGCACTGGCATCTGCACTGCACCGCGCGACATGACATGCTTGACCTCATCTACGTCCCACGTCGGGTTAGGCTCACGTTTCGCATGGCCATGCGCAAGAAGCACCCACTGCCGGAGAAGCCCTGCATGCAGTGCGGGCGACCATTCCGCTGGCGCAAGAAATGGGAGAAAGTGTGGGACGAGGTGAAGTACTGCTCGGATCGCTGCCGCAGCGACAGCAGGCGACAACGTCCGGCACCGTAGGCTGCTGTCAGCGGGAACCTGCCCGCACTCACCTGCTGGAGCATCTGCACCAACGGGCCATCCCGATACGCAGGGGCTGGTGGCTAACGGCTGCCCGCCTTTTTTGCAGCGCGCGATCCGCTCGTCTTCTTGGCCGCGCTGCCTTTACGTGCAACTGCCATGTTGTCCACCAGATTGGGATAGGGGCGGCCCGCTGCCTTGGCGCGCTGTTGGGCCTGTGTCTTCTGCGCTGGAGAAAGCGAACGTTTACGCGAAGCCCGCTTCGGGCTTGGCGTGTTCCATGGCGCGGAGGCCTTGCCCGCGCTTTTGTTCGCGGTACTGCGCGTGGAGGCGCTCTTGCTGGCCGCAGGTCGGCCAGTAGCTGTCTTTTTTGTCACGGCTTTCTTGGCAGGACGTTTTTTAGCCGTTGCTTTCCTGGCTGCGGTCTTGCTTGCTGCGGTCTTGCTTGCTGCAGTCTTCTTGGCTGCCGGCTTCCTGGCAGCCGTCGTGCCGCCAGCCTCGCGCGCGCCGGTCGAGGACTTGCGTGTAGCCGCGCTACCGGCCCCCGCGTTGCTGGCCACTGCTTTTCCTGCCGCAGGTTTCTTCGCGGAGGAGGCTCCGCTTGCCTTCTTTGCGACCTTCCTTGCGGCGGTCTTCTTTGCGGTGCGTTTTGCTGCAGCCTTCCCGGCGGTGCGCGTCTTGGTACCACTGGCGTCGGCAGCGGCCGTGCTGCCGGCCCTTACGCTCTTGCCCGTCGCGGTCTTTGCATTGGCCGCATCCTCCAGCCGCTGGTACAGCCGCGCCGCCCAGCGCTGGCCTGCATCGCCGCCCCAGAGCAGCCAGGCGATATAGCCGGCCGAGGGCGCGCTACGGTCGGCCCAGCCCTTGCCACTCTTGTCCACGCTATGACGTGCGAAATAGGCGTGCATGCGTCGAATGGTCTGGGTGGAAAGCGATTTCTGCGCCGACAGATCGCGTGCACGCGCGACGCCGATCGCGGTACCGCCACGCCCATGCTGCTCGCGCAGCCGCAGTCCGCGTGCTGCGGCGTTGGCAACGTTCTTGGGCGGCGTCGTAGCAATCGCCTGCTTCGCTGGTGTACGTGCCACAACCCTCTCCTGCTGCATCGAGTTGCCGTAGTGTTCGCATGCGTGGTGCTGCTGCATGTGAAGAGGCTGCAAGCCCGGTCAGCGCATGCGCCGCGCTCATCAACGTCGTGGTGGTACGTAGGCCTGTCCAATGCGCACACTGCTATCGCGTTGGTTCGGCAAGCCAGCTGCTCGCACAGCACGCGTGGCACAGACAGCCGCCGCCGCGCCGGCGCTGGCTGCAGATCAGCCTGCTTGTGCGAGTGGATCATCGTGCAGGTGTCGCTACACTGGCCTGCCACGGTGACTGGAGGAATGCTGCATGCGCCTGTTGAAGACCTCGCTCTGCGCGAGCCTGCTTGCTGCCGCGATCGGCACTCTACCTGCGCCGGGTCAGGCGGCCGACAAGGCAGCGCCAGCGACTACTCCGGCGTCATCTAAGCAGTTGCAGCAATGGCAGGCGCTGACCACGCGCAACAAGCCGCATGCGCGCCATGAAAACAGCATGGTGGCCATCGGCGATCGCCTGTATCTGATCGGTGGACGCGATCAGCGCCCACTGGAAATTTTCGACACCCGCACGCGCCGCTGGTCACAAGGCAGTGCACCGCCGCTGATGGTCAGCCATGCGCAGGCGGTGGTGTCGTCCGGCAAGCTGTATTTCGTGGGCGGCTTCACCGGCGACCACCCCGAAGAAACGTCGCTGAGCAATCTGCTGATCTACGATCCCCAGACCGACCGCTGGCAGGTCGGGCCGGAGATTCCCAAACAACGCCGCCGCGGTGCTGCCGGCGCCGTGGAGCACGACGGCGTGCTGTATCTGGTTGGCGGTAACACACGCGGGCACATGAGCGGCTACGTTCCGTGGCTGGATGCCTTCGATACCAGGACACAGCAATGGACGCAGCTGGCCGATGCGCCGCACGCACGCGACCATTTCCATGCGGTGGTGATCGACGGAAAACTGTATGCCGCCGGTGGACGCAGGTCGGCGCACGAAAGCGGCAACACCCTGGCGCAGACCATCCCGGAAGTCGATGTCTATGACATCGGGCGCGGCACCTGGTCGGTGGCACCGGCCGCATTGCCGACGCAGCGGGCAGGCACTGCCGCCATCGCACGCGATGGCCGGCTGCTAGTCATCGGCGGCGAGAGCATGCGGCAGGTCGAGGCCCATGACGAGGTGGAGGCCTATGACCCCCACGCCGGCACCTGGACCACGCTTGCAGCACTGCCGAAAGGCCGCCATGGCACCCAGGTTGCCGCCGTCGACGGCACGGCGTATCTGGCCGCCGGAAGCGGCAATCGTGGCGGCGGCCCGGAGCTGGACGATGTGCTGATGCTGGAGCGCACGACGGTGGCGGATTGAAGTGGCCACATCGCGCGCGCCTGCGCGGTGTCACGCGCCGACGTGACACCCGCTTGCCGACTCCGGCAGCGACGCTTCCATCAAACGCCGCGCTGTAGAACAGCTACCAAAACTCCTGCGCGGCCGCGTCGGCAGCCATCGGACGATGCGGAGAAGGTCGCGCGCATCGAGCAATGACTGCTTAGACTCAACTTCCAAGTGCAACACCCCGCCTTGACGTAGGGTAGCGGCATGGGCACACAGTACAGGCACCTGGGTTCCGAAGAACGC
>NZ_CM002139.1:359539-402714 GCF_000454545.1 Xanthomonas cassavae CFBP 4642 | reverse complement strand
TCCGCGTCGCCGAAGGTCAGTTGCATCGTCATCGTCCTGGTGCCTCTGTGCGATTGTCGCAGGATCAGGGGGAGTTGTTCAGAGTTTCCCTAGCCTTTCCATCAAGTCAGTCTAGCACTGGCCACGCTGGTCTAACTACTATTGGACCGCCTAAAAGCGGTGTTACGCCAAGTAAGGCTAAGGCCGGATGTCTGGGAAGGGGGAATTCCTATTCCATAGCAATGACCTGCCGGATAGCCACCGACAGCCCTGGCGTCGAATCTGGGTGGGTTATCCAACGTTTGAGCAGGCGTATGAGTTACACACGTGACGCCGCAGGCGTAATGACACCCAATCCCCCCAAACTGCTGAATCAGGTCCTCGGCCGGCTGCGGCTTTCGCCATTACAGCCTGCGTACCGAGAACGCGTATGTGGGCTGGATCCGCCGCTTCATCCTGGCCAACGGCAAACGGCATCCGGCCCAGATGGGGCGGGTAGAGGTGGAGGTTTTTCTCACCAACCTGGCAGCGCGGGGCCAGGTGTCGGCCGGCATGCAGAATCAGGCGCTGGCGGCACCGCTGTTCCTACATCGCGAGGTGCTGGGCGTGGAAATGCCTATGCCGAGCCCGGCTGGCAGTATCCATTCCCCGCCGCGCGTCGCTCTGTGGATCCGCGGAGTGGCCGCGTTGGCCGTCATCCCGTCGCGGAAGAAGTGCTGCAGCGTGCGGTGAAGGCAGCACGCCGACAGGCTGGCATCGCCAAGCCTGCGACAGGCCACACGCTGCGGCATTCGTTCGCAACACACCTGCTGGAGGCTGGCCACGATATCCGCACGGTGCAGGAACTGCTAGGCCACAAGGACGTGGCAACCATACAGATCTATACGCATGTGTTGGGACGCGGTGTATCGGCGGTGCTTGGTCCACTGGATGGGCTCAGCCGTCCTGGCGGCTATGTGTGGTATGCAGCGCGAGGGCGCACTGAGCGGATGCTTGCTTCGACACCAGTGCAATTGGCAGTTCTGACAAACCAGCGCGTTCGATGAGGACGGTCAATCGCAGCGCTGGTTTGCAGCGACTCAGCGATCGACTACGAGCAAGTTGCGATGACTGGTCTTTTATCGGTTTTGCCCTCATCCGCCCTTCGGGCACCTTCTCCTACAAGCGGGAGAAGATTAAAGGTGCGCTGGGTTATTTGGGCGCCTTCTTCCGTTGTGAAAAAGGGTTTGAGGTGCTGGGTTATTGGGTGTTCTTTGCGGTGCCCGCACTGGTTGGCGTAGGTAGCGAAAGCCTATTGTTAAGTTCAGTAATTTCAGCGACGTCGCCTTCGGTGATGACGCGCAGTTGTGCGGCTTTTAGATCGGCCGCGTTGGTTAGCGGCAGCCGCACCAGCGTGGTGACCGGCCGCAGATCGCGGGGTGCGGCTATTGCCGCAAACGCCGCTCTTGCCGCCAACGCCTTCCCTCGCCCGTCCTCCAACACCACAAACCCCGCCGGTGCATCGGCGTGGCCAAGGCTGTGCACGGTGACCTCGATGGCATCGGCAGTCACGCGCACATCGCCATGGCCAATGCCCAGGTCCGGCCGCAGTTCGACCGGGGTGGTGGCTGCGATACGTTCGAGCTGCAGGACGGTGGTGCGGCCTGCGGGGAAGTCGATGTCGATGGCCGCGCTTTTCTCGAAGGCCACCTCGCGCGTGGTGCCGGTGCCGTCGATCTTGCCGTCGCCGTCGCGGTCCACGCCCTGGGTGATGCGCCATTGGCCTGGGGCGACGTTCCAGCCGGTCATGCTGGCACGCTGGGTTTTACTGGAGGTGTTGTAGGCGATGACGGTGAAGCGGTCTTGCTTTGGTGCGGGGATGGCGATGGCGACCTGGGTTGCCGCTTCTGGATCGGCGAAGCGCCAGCTGACGGTGTGGCCGGGGTAGGTCTGGTTACGTTTGAGGGCCACGCCGCCAAGGCGTGCGCGTTGCAGGTTGACCGTGGGGGATTCCGCGCGGTCGCTCCACCAGTGGCCTTCGGTGTTCATGTAGAAGTTCTGCAGTTTCTCTCTTGCCTCGCTGCGGTAAATGGCGGCGAGATACTCGAGATTGCCGGTTTGCTCCCAGGCCACATGGTGCGGGAAGTCCGGGGCGCTGCCGTCGTCCTTGTTGGCGGCATTGATGAGCTTGCCGCTCCAGTCGGTGCGCTTGCCCATGACATCGAGGAAGTTTTCGTTGAGCAGGGAGAGGCCGTTGGGGCCGCTGTTAGCGACGCGGTAGTTAATGGCCTTGAGATAGCGCTGCTCGCCGGTGAAGCGGTAGGCGGCCCAGAAGGTGTGCAAGGTGTCGGCGCCGCCGCTGCCTTCGAACAGTTCGCCGCCGCGGGTTTTGCCGGTTTGCCAGTTGATCTCGTTGGGCAGCGCCCAGTTGCCCTTGGCATTGGTGTAGGCGTGGGCGAGATAGCCATCCGCTAACCCGGTGACGATGCGGCGGCTGTTGGGGTCGGCGTTATAGCCGCCCAGCAGGATGGCCGGGTGCACGATGGGGAAGGAGTACGGCTTTTGCCATTGCCAGTTGGGCTCGCGGTAGACGGTGCGGCCGCCGAACCAGTTGCTGGCAAACAGCAGGTGCCCTTGCGGGTTGACCTGGATGATGGTGTCGAAGGCCTTGACCGTTTGCATCAGGCGCTCGACGGTGCGTGGGTCGCCCCAGTTGAGGTACAGCAAGGCGCTGTTGAGGTTGATGCCCTCCTCGTAGGAATGCAGCTCGTCGGTTTCGATGGTGGACAGGCCGTTGGTGAACATGCCGTTGCGGTAGTTGGCATCGGACAGCGCCAGCATGGAGGCGTTGAGCATGTCCGGGTCCACGCCCATCAGCGCGACGCCGGGCCATTGCTGCACCAGGTCCGAGTCGTCGGAGATGCCGCCGCCAAAATCGCCATAGGCCACCTGGCGCTGCTCGATCCACCAGCGGATATAGCGGCGGGTGGCGCTGAGGTCTTGCAGCTGCCAGAACGCCCAGGCCGGCACGCCCTTGGGTACGCTGGGCATTTCGACAGGCAACGCGCCCTGGTTGGCGTAGCTGATGTCGTTCCAGTACTGGCGGCCAAGGGCGTGGTCCGGGTCCACGCGCAGCAGGTCGGTGATGTCTGCGTCCAGGCGCTTGTAGAGCAGCTGGCGCTTGGAGGTGGTGTGTTCTTCGACCAGGAAGCCCCAGTTGTCCTTGACCTGGTTGAAGCGGTCGGCGACGTGCTCTTTGATGGCCTCATTGCGCGGTTTGAACACCAGCTGCAGCTGGGTGCCGTCGAGTGCGTTGGCGTCAAATCCGGGCGCAGCGGCGGCGATGCTGAGCATCAGGCTGTCGTTGCTGAGGATGCGGTCGCGCAGGTCCAGCCACAGCGTGCGGGCCTGGCCGGGGGTAACCGCGACCGAGACATCGATCATGTCGCGCGCGGGCCAGATGGGGTCCTTGATGCGGATGTTGAGCGGGATGCTGCCGTTGTGGGTGGCCGGCAGGTTGAGCGCCGGCAGGGTGATGGCGATGCCGTCCAGGCCGTCGTGCATGTTCTCCCAGCCGTAGGACCAGCTGCGCATCAGCGCCTGGTCCGGCGGCGGGTCGCCCAGGCTGGAGGGCACCAGGATGTGCACGATGGGTTGCTGCGCGCTTGCTGCGGCCTTGTCGCTGGGGCGCTTGCGCGCGGGTGCCTTGGTAGGCAGCGCGATGACGGTCTGGCGCTCGCCTGGCGGGTAGCGGCCGGCGATGACATCGCGCAGCGGGGCGAGGTTGTCGTAGTCGGGCTGGATGTCGCTGTGCACGGTGTAGCTGAGTTGCGCGCTGCCTTTGGGCACCTCGCCTGGTTGCACGTTGTAGGCCCAGATTTCCTGGATGGGGGTTTCCTGCGCGGTGTTGGCAAAGCGCAGGGTGCCGTCGCGGCGTTGGTCGAACTGGTCCACGCTGCGTACCACGCCTTGCTGGCGTGCGAACAAGGGCTGCGGCTGTGCGTTGGGCGCGGCGTAGGTGGCCTGGCCGTAGGCGGCGCCACGTAGCTCGATGCGGTTGAATGGTTCGTCCGGCAGGGCGAGGTCCAGCGCCTTGCCGCCTTCGACATAGGTGTTCCAGTCGGGCAGCTGGAAGTAGTCGTCGCGCCCGGGCAGACGCGAGCGGTTGTAGACGCCGGGCCAGGTGGTTTCGGCGATGCCGTCGGTGGCCTTCCACATCCATTGCTTGAGGTCGCGGGCATCGGCGAACTCCACCTTGCGGATGCGGGTGACCGGCGCGGTGAGTGCGGGCGGCGCGTGGCCGTTGTTCCAGCCGTAGCGGTGCAGGAAGGCAGCGGATTGGGCGTCGGCAGGAACAGCCGGTGCGGTGGTGGGCTCCTGCAGGCGCGCTAGTGCGGCGGCGCCGCTGGCGTCGAGCATGCGGTCGTAGATGCGGATCTCATCGAAGTCGCTGCCGCGCAGGAAGTTGTAGCGGCTTTGCACCTGATGCGGCGACATCACGCGGCCGGCGAGGCCGAACTGGTCCAGCGCGGCGTCGAAGTCGAGCGCGCCACCGTTGGCGCAGGGCGCACCGCAGTCCACGCGTGCGGCTTCCTTGCCATCGACATACAGGCGCACGCCGCGGGTTTCATCCCAGGCGAAGGCGATGTGGGTCCAGTCACCGGGCTTGGGCAGTGCGTCGAGCTTGAACGAGACGCGGGTGCGCGCAAGATTGGCGTCGGTGACGAAGGCATCGAAGCCGTGGCCGTTCCAGTCGATGCGCAGCCAGGCCATGTCCCAGCTGGTGTGGTCGGCGTAGCCGACGCGGAAGATCACGAACGGCGCCTCGCCGACCGGGTAACGCGCGCGCCAGAAGAAGCTGAGCGTACCGCGCTGGGTGTAGAGGTTGCCGGGCGCATTCCACGACAGCACGCCGTCGTCGGCCCATTCGATGGCGTTGCCGCGTTTGCCGGTGGGCACCAGCGCGATCTTGTCGCGGAAGTTGGGCACGCCGTCGCCGCGGGCGACATCGGCATCCAGACTGCGATCTGCCGAAACGCGGAACAACAACTCCGGTGCATCTGCAGCCGCCGCACTTACGGGCAACGCAATCAACAACAGCACACCCATCCAACACTTCAACACGCTCACTGCCTTACTCCTCAAAAAGCATCGCCGCACGGGGTGACCGCGCGGCGGGTGTTTAGAGCGGTTACCAACACGTAGCGAGCAGCCGTCCGGCGAGTGTGGACGGCGCGCAGGAACCGCAGTGTACGAGTGGTACATGCCGATTCCGAGCACCGGCCGCGCCCGTCTGGCGGCTGCGCAGTAGTTTTGTTAGCTGCTCTCACTGTTACAGACCGTTGGCGACACGCCACTTGGGAATATCGTCCTTCAACAGCTTGTCCGGCCAGGTGCCGTGCCAGGCATAGCCCACACGGCGTTCGTTGGGCACCTGCATGTACTCGGTCAAGGCCACACCGTCGCGGTTGGCATAGAGCGGGCGTTGATTCTGCAGGTCGTAGAAGCGCGCCCATAGTGAGGCACCCGGTTGCGCGACGAGGATCACGTCCTTGCCGGTTTCCTGAGTGGGGTCGTCGATCTTCTTGGTGGCCAGGTCGCGCATGCGGTGGGTGTCGAACCAACGTGCAGCGGCCTCGACCGATGTCTTGATCTGCGCGGACGGGCTGGGCTGGCGCATCAAAAAGCGCACGATGCTAACCGACTCGCCGGAGGCCAGCGACGCCAGCTCATACGCGCGCGCCTTGGCCGGCTTGAGCGTGACCTCGTCGTATTGCGCGCCCCAGATGGTGAGCGTGCCGCCGATCCTGACCTGGGTGGCGAGCACGCATTCCAGGCCCTTGGTGACGGCCTGGCGGGCACGTGCACCGTGGCTGGCACGCAGTAGCGCGCCGGTGTCGTTCTTGCCCTCGCTGATGTCCTGCAGCACGTTGAGCACGCGCACCATTGCATCGTCGTTATAGGTGATCTGGTGATGGTAGGACGACAGGTCCGGGTAGAACTGCGGCCAGCCGCCGTTGGCGTATTGCGCGGTGAGCAGGTAGGCGGGCGGCGGCGATGTACTTGGCGTTCTTCTCGTTCTTGAAGGCAGTGGCCAGGTAGGTGATTTCGTACGTGGTGGCCTTGTTGTCGATGGTGGCGTCGTCCTTGCGCCCGGGTTGTTGCAGCTCGGCGATTTCGGCGGCGGTGAAGGTGCGGGTGTAGTCGACCGCCACGCCCTTGTACTGCTTGGACCAGCCGCCGGAGGCGGTCTGCAACAGCAGCATGTTGTCGGCGATCTTGTCGGCCATGGCCGAGAGCGGGGCCAGCAGCAGCGCGCCGGTGAAGGCGAAGGTGGAGAACTTGATCATCAGAACGGCCTCCAGCTGCCAAGGATGGTGTTGCGGTCCAGCGCAGCGG
This sequence comes from Xanthomonas cassavae CFBP 4642, assembly GCF_000454545.1. NCBI lineage: Bacteria > Pseudomonadati > Pseudomonadota > Gammaproteobacteria > Lysobacterales > Lysobacteraceae > Xanthomonas > Xanthomonas cassavae. The sequence goes on along the minus strand of NZ_CM002139.1, from coordinate 396,357 downwards.
CCTGCGCGGCGGTGAGTTGACGCGACCACTTCACGCGGCGCGACGGGTTGGCACCGGCGCCGCTGCTCTGGTATTCGCTGTAACGGGCGGTGGCCTCGTTGGCGGTGTTGCCCCAGTTGTTCCAGCCTTCGGGCACGATGTGCGCGCCGAGCTGGCTGCCGATGAAGCTGACGCTGGCGTACGGGCGCCATGGGCGGCCCAGGAAGACCCGCGACACGCCGCTGGCGGCGGTAACGCGCGCATTGCGGAACACGAAGCCGCGTGCGGCTTCCTGCGGGGTGGAGGCGGCGGTGAGATAGCCATCGCCCAGCGAATGCAGCTGCACGTTCTCGAACAACGCAGTGCCGGCACCGAACACGAAGTCCACGGTGCCTTCCACATAGCAATCCAAGAAGTACGACAGCTTGGCACCACGCAGGTACAGCGTGTCCTGGTAGCCGAGGAAGCGCACGTTGCGGAACGCGGCGCGGTCGCCATCCACGCGCACCGCCACCGCCTGGCCCACCGGGCCGGCGTGGTTGCCCAGGCTCAGCTGTTCGGCGGTGAAGTCGTTGCCGGCGATGATGACGCTGGACGAACCGGAGGTGCCGTATTCGGCGCCGGTGGCCGGATTGATGCGCGAGGCGTAGTTATCGTAGGTGATGACGGTCTGAGTGGCGCCGGCGCCGGTGAGCTTCAACGCGGGGGCATTGGCCGGAACCACGATCAGCTCCTGGAACACCCCGGCGCCCACCTTGATCTGCGCGCGTTTGCCACCTTGTACGGCGGCATCGATGGCGGCCTGCACGGTGCGGTAGCCGGCGCTGCCCTGCTTGGCCACGGTGTAGACCGGGTCGGCGGCAATGGCGGCGTTGCTGCACAGGCCTGCCACGGCCACCAACGCGGTGGCGGCCAACTGACGTAAGACGGTTCTGCGATGCACTTGCATGTCGCTCTCCTGGTCAGAACTTGTAGCGCGCGCCGATGTAGTACTGGCGCCCGGTGACGGTGTACTTGTCGGGCAGTTCCAGCGTGGAATCGACGTAGCGGCGGTCGGGGGTGTCGAGCAGGTTGATCGCCTCGAAGGTCAGCGACAGCTGGTCGTTGAGCTTGTAGGACATGTTGAAATCGACGTTTTCAACGCTGTATTTGCCGGTGACATCGGCCGTGACCAGGCGACGCCCGTCCAGGTCGTAGACGTCTTCCTGAGCGAGGATGTTGTTGATGTAGCCATCGCGGTAACTGGTGGACACGCGCGCACTGAAGCGACCGTCGTCGTAATAGACGGTGGCGTTGTAGGAGTGCGGCGAGAGATTGAGCAGGTCGCGTTCGGTGGTGGTGGTGGTGATGCTGGTATTGCTGTTGCCGGCGGTACTGAACAGGTAATTGATCTTGGAGTCGACCTGGGTGTAGTTGAGCTGCACGCCGAAATTGCGCCAGAAGCCCGGCAGAAAATCGAAGGCCTGCTGGTAGGTCAGCTCGAAGCCCTTGAGCGGGCCACCGGGCGTGTTGAAGTAGCTCTGCACGTTGAAGATGGTGTCCGGGGTGAAGCCTGCGGGGAGCAGATCCAGCGAGTAGCCCATCGCTTCCCAGGTGCTGAGCACGCGGGTGCGCTGCACGTAGCTGTCGATGTCCTTGTAGAACACCGCCGCCGACAGCAGCGAGCCTTCGCGGAAGTACCATTCGGCGCTGAGGTCGTAGTTGGTGGAGCGGAACGGGTCGAGCTTGGGGTTGCCCAGGTTGATCGAGAAAAACCGCCCGTCATCGAAGAATTGCGTAGGGCCGCCACTGACGCTGGGCGACAGATACGCCAGCGTGGGGCGCGCCATGGTCTTGGCCGCACCGAAGCGCAGCACCACCTCGTCGCTGACATCCCATGAGAGATTCAACGACGGCAGGATGTCGCGGTAGTTGTGGTTGACCGTGGTGGGCACCAGCAGGCGCTCGCCGGCCGCCGCGGTGGCGCTGGCCACGCCGAAGAACGATTCGCAGTTGGGCGAAATCGCGCCAGCCGAGGTGGCCGTGCATGGCGCGTAGCCGCTGGCGGCGATCTGCGTCTGCACATAGCGCACGCCCAGGTTGCCACGCAGCGCGCGCCCCCACAGGTCGGTGTTGAAGTCCAGCTGCAGGTAGGTGCCCAGGCTCTTTTCGTTGACGGCGAAATTGTTGTTGGACGAACCGAAGTGACCGACATCGGCCAGGCGGTAGTCGCCGCCGGGCACGCCGGTGTCGCAGTTGCAATTGATGTTGAGCAGGTCGGCGACCTTCTGGAAATCCGGAATCACCCAGGTGGTGGGGAAGCTGCCGTTCAAGCTGCGGCCGAAACCATCCAGATTGGTGCTCAGGTCGCCCACGCCCACGCCGGCCGGCAAGGCCTGCGCCAATCGCCCGTAGGAGATATTGCGCGACTCCGACGTGTCCATGTCGTAGTTCTTGTAGGCCAGCCCGGTGCGAAAGGTGAAGGTGGGGCTGATATTGAATTCCAGATCCACCTTGGCGGTGTCGAAGGTGTTACCCACCGACTGCGGGTTGAGCCGCACCTCGCTGATGTTGGTGCCGCGCGCGGTGCCGTTGCTGTTGACCGGCACTGCGCCGTAGCCCAGCCACTGCCAGTTGTTGGGGTTACCCGCATCGAACGGGAAACTCATGCTGGGGTAGTCGCCGCCATTGCGCCGATCAAGCACGAAACCATCGAGATTGGTGTTGTCGAAACTCACCATCGAAAACTCGGGACGTTCGTAGTCCGAGGTCGAATGCCCGACCAACGCGTTGACGCGCACCTGGTCGTTGAAGCGGTGCTGCAGGTCCAGGCTGAACTGCTTGAACTCGGTGGACTCTTCGATGTTGCTGGATTCGGTGCGGAAATCGACGTTGTCGAACACGCCGTAGGTGAGGCGGTTCTGGTCGTCCACCTGCGCTTCGCGCACCGCGATCTGGGTCTTGCCGCCGAAGTTGGCGGTGCGGTGCAGGTTGGCGCCGACGGAGTCTTCGCGCTGGTCCTTGTCCAGCTTGGAATACAGCAGGTCGACGTTCAGCAGGGTGTCGTCGCTGACCTTGAATTGCAGCGCGCCGGTGACGCCCAGGCGTTTGATCTCGTGATCGGTGCGGATATAGCGCGGGTAGCGCGGAATCCAGGCATTGGTGGCGGTTTCGTAGGCCTGGATGTTCTCCGGCGTATTGGCCGGGCGCGCGATGCCGGTGCCGCAGTTGGTCGCGCTGATGCCGTAGCTGCCCCAGCCGTTGTTGCGGTCCTGGTTGGCCTGCGAGCCGACCCCGGCAGGGGTTTCGTTGGCCAGCGGGTTGCGCGGGGTTTGCGGGTTGTAGCCCACCGGCGAACAGAACCCATAGGTGCCGTTGTTGGTGGCGGTGCTCTGGTTGGAGTTGCGGTAGTTGCCGTGCTCCCAGCGCACCGGGTTGTAGCCTTCTTCGCGCAGGTGGCGCTCGCTGTAGGACACCGACATCAGCGCGCCGACGCGGCCATCGGCCCAGATATTGCTGATCAGGCCGGAAAAACGCGGGTCCTTTTCGCGCGAGAGGTCGTTGTAGCCGTATTGCGTGGAGGCCGCCGCTTCGAAGCCGTCGAAATCGAACGGGCGCGAGCCGCGCAGGTCGACGGTGGCGCCGAGCGAGCCTTCGTCCATCTGCGCGGACTGGGTCTTGCTGATGGTGACGCGGCTGAACAGTTCCGAGGCAAAGGTATTGAAGTCGAAACCGCGGCTGCGGTTGACGCCATCGCTGCCGCTGCCAGCGGTGGCCAATGCTTCCAGCCCGTTGATGCACACGCGGGTGAAGTCCGACCCCAGGCCGCGCACCGAAATCTGCTTGCCCTCGCCGCCTTCGCGGTCGATGGAAACACCGGCGATACGCTGCATCGATTCGGCCAGGTTCAGATCGGGAAACTTGCCGATGTCTTCGGCATAGATCGCATCCACCTGCTCCACGCTATAGCGCTTGGCATCGAGTGATTGCTGCAGGCTTTCGCGGTAGGTGGCCTTGACCTGCACGCGGTCCAGATCCACCGCATCGGTGGTCGGCGCGGGGGTGGTCTGCGCAGCGGCGGTGGCTGCGTGCAGCGCCAGGACGATGGCCACCGACAGACGCTCGGTGGGCAGGCGAGCGGCCGCCAATGCGGCGGAACGACGCGAACGGACTTGCATGATGCACTCACTCCGGTGGCACTGCTGCAAAGACGCATGCAGCCTCCCCACAGGCCCGCGGCGTCGAATCGATAACGCGACTTGCGCAACGGCGGCACGACTCTTCGGTGGCGCGCGTTGTCCTGCAGCCGCGTGAAACGGCACGCCCACCGCGTTGCAGACGCGCACGCCCGGCGGGCGCGCCGTGCAGGACGCGATCAAGCATTGAAAGAGGCCCGCGACGCGCGATGCGTCGCGGGCAGACAGCGGTTAGAACTTGTAGCGCACGCCCAGCAGGTACTGACGGCCAGTTTCTGCGTACTGCAGCGGCAGCTGGCCGGTGCGCGGCGACGACACCCACTCATCGGACGCTTCGTTGGTGAGGTTGATGCCTTCCAGGCTCAGCTCCAGCTGCTTGCTGATCTTGTAGCGCAGCGAGGCATCGAGAATGGTGGTGCCGGTCATGCCGTGCACGCCATCGACGTTGAAGCCGGTTTCCGCACCCGGTGCCTGGGTGAGGTAATCGTCGCGGTTGGTGGCCGACACGCGCCCGGCGAAGGATTCGCCTTCGTAGAACAGCGTGGCATTCCACGACGAGCGCGACAGACCCAGCAGGTCGTTCTTCATCACCGGCGCGCCGCTGCTGGCCAGGTACTGAATCTGCGAATCGACCCAGGTGTAGTTGAGCTGCACGCCCAGGTTGGCCCACTTGCCCGGCAGGAACGTAAACGGCTGCGTGTAGTTGGCTTCCACGCCCTTCAATTCGCCGCCCGGAGTGTTGAGCGGAATGCTGAAGGCGAAGTCGTCGTTGACGGTGGCGCCGGTGCCTTCCAGCAACTCGGCCGGCAGGCCGCTGCTGGAATACGGGCGCACTTCGCGCGCGGTCTGGATGAAGCTTTCGATGTCCTTGTAAAACAGGCCGACGCCGAGCATGGCGCCTTCGTTGAAGTACCACTCCAGGCCGAGGTCGACGTTGGTGGCTTCGATCGGGTCCAGATCCGGGTTGCCGCCGGCCACGGTGCGTGCACCACCGGCCACCGCCACGGTCACGCCGGGGGTGAGGCTGCCCAGGCCGGGACGCGACATCACCTTGGCGGCGCCAAGACGCAGCAGCAGGTCCGGTGCCAGCTCGGCCACCAGGTTGAACGAGGGCAGCGTGTTGTTGTACTTGCGGCCCACCGTGGTTTCGGTCGGCACGTTGTTGATCAAGGCAAAGCCGGTGGATTCCTGCTCGGTGCGCACATAGCGCACGCCGAAGTTGCCCGACAGCGGAATCGGGCCCAGGTCGGTGGAGAACTCGCCCATCAACCACACGCCGCGATCCTTTTCCTGGACGCTGCGGCTGTTGTTGACGCGCGGTGCCACCGCGAAGGTGCCGCTGTTGCTGTAGATGCCGAACAGATCGGCCACCGCATCCAGATTGGGCACCACCCAGTTGGACGGGCTGCCGTTGATGCCCTTGAGCCCGGCCTGTTCGGTCAGGTCCGACGGCACGATCAGGCTGCCGTTGGCGAAGTTGGGCACGGCCAGTTCGTTGGCGCGGCGCAACTCGACAGTGCTGAAGCTGTAGTTCTTGGCCAGCACGCCACCCTTGAGGCGGAAGCCGGGGCTGATGTTCCAGTTGAAGTCGATCTGGCCGGTGTCGAAGTCGTTGTCCACCGACTGCGGACGCAGGCGGATTTCGGCCAGCTCCCAACCGGCGGGATCGGTCGGGTCGATGCCGTAATTCAGCACCGGCGCGCGGCTGTTGCCGCGGTAGTCGTAGCTGTACCCGTCGACGTCGTACTTGTCCATGATGATGGTGGTCTGCACCGGGTTCTCGTGCGCAGAGCGCGAGGTGCCGACACGGGCATTGACGCTGAAGGCATCGTTGAAGCGATGCTCCAGGTCCAGGCTGACCTGGGTGAACTCGGTGTTCCACTCGTCGTGGCGGTTTTCCGAACGAATGTCGACATTGTCGAATTCGCCATAGACCAGCGCGTTGTTGCGGATCTCGCCGTTGCGCACGATGGTGCCCGGCTTGCCGTCGCGCACCGGCCGGCGCGGGGTGAGCCCGTCGCGGTTGCGGCTGAAGGAGATCGCTTCGATGTAGTGCTCGTCGCGCTTGGCGTCGATCTTGGAATACAGCATGTCCAGCGACAGCGTGGTGCGGTCGGACGGCTTCCACTGCAACGAGCCGGTGACACCCAGACGCTGCTGGTCGTGGATCTGCTGGGTGTAGCGCGGGAAGCGCGGGTGGTAAACATCGGCCGAGCGCGCGGCGGCAAACGGCGAGGTGGCATCGAAGCCGCCGTTGCTGGTGCCATTGGCCCAGCGGCCGGTGTTGGAGCCTTCTTCCAGCACTTCGCGCTCGGTGTAGGCCACCGACAGCAGGGCGCCGAAGGTGTTGTCGGCCCAGGTGTTGGCAATCAGGCCGGCCACGCGCGGGTTGTCCTTCTCGGCCATCGCGTTATAGGCCGCCTGGCCGCTGGCGGCGAAGGTGAAGCCGCTGTAGTCGAACGGGCGCGCGGTACGCAGGTCGACGGTGGCACCCAGCGAGCCTTCTTCCACATCGGCCGAGGCGGTCTTGCGCGCGATCAGCTGCGAGAACAGGTCCGAGGCGAACACGTTGAAGTCGAAGCCGCGGCCGCGGTTGGTGCCGCCGCTCTGGTCGCCGGCGCCCACGGTGGTGAGCGCTTCCATGCCGTTGATGCGCACGCGGGTGAACTCCGGGCCCAGACCACGCACCGAGATGGCGCGGCCTTCGCCGGCCTCACGGGTGATCACCACGCCGGGAATGCGCTGCAGCGACTCGGCCAGGTTGAGGTCGGGGAACTTGCCGATGTCCTCGGCGACAATCGCATCGACCACGCCGGCTTCGCCGCGCTTGATGTCCAGGGCCTTTTCCACCGAGGCGCGATAGCCGGTCACCGTGACGGTGTCCAGGTCGACGGCCGGTTCTGCGGGCGCTTGGGTGGTTTCTTGTGCGGCCAGGTGGCCGCTCAGCGCCAGGCCGATCGACAATGCCAGCAAGGTAACCGGTGTCTTCCGGTTGGTGGTCCGAAATTGCATGTCCTCCCCTCCCAAGGGTCCATGAACAACATGAAAGTCTGGTTGTGAGCGGCAATGACACCGCTGGTCAAAACGACGTTACCAGCTGAATCATCGTTCAACATCTTGCAGCGCAGCAGAAATGCGCCAGGATTTCGCCTAAGTGGGGCGTAAGCCGTCACGCCGCGTCGCATCCTGGCTCTGTCCGACCGTCTCCGGGGAGGGCTAGAATGACACCGATGGTCATCTCAACGCGCCGCGGTTTCCCCGCCCGTGACGCACCACACAGCCGAGGTACTGCCGCATGAGTCGAGCCCGCATCCTGTGTTTTGGAGAGTTGTTGTTGCGCCTGGGGGCGCCCGGCCACGGCCTGCTGCTGCAGCAGCCGCAACTGGACGTGCACTGTGGTGGTGCAGAAGCCAACGTTGGCGTGTCGCTGGCGCACTTTGGCCACGAGGTGGCCATGGTGAGCACGGTGGCCGACAACCCGCTGGGTGCGTCAGTGCTTGGCGAACTACGCCGCCATGATGTCGATACCCGCCATGTGCGGCAGGTGGATGGCCGAATGGGTTTGTACTTTTTGACCACCGGGGCGATCCACCGCCCCAGCGAAGTGGTCTACGACCGCGCCGACTCGGCGTTTGCGCTGGCACCCGCCGATGCCTACGACTGGCCGGCCCTGCTGGAGGGCGTGCACTGGCTGCACCTGTCCGGGGTGAGCCCGGCGCTGGGCGCCGACGTTGCGCAGGCCACCCTGGCGGCAGCGCGCGCCGCGCGGGCGGCCGGGGTCAAGGTGTCGTTCGACGGCAATTACCGGCCCAAGCTGTGGCAGCGCTGGCAGGGCGATGCGCGCGGCATCCTGCATCAGCTGTTTGACTGCGCCGATGTGGTGTTTGCCGATTACCGCGACATCGGCGTGGTGCTGGGCGGCGAGTTTGCGCAGGACACGCTGGAAGCGCGCGTGGAAGCGGCCGCGCAGCAGGCGTTTGCCGCATTCGGGCAGCTGCAGTTGATGGCCTGCACGCAGCGCGTGGCGCACAACGTGGATCACCACAGCCTGGGCGCGATGCTGGTGCCGCGCGCCGGCGCGGTGGCGCGTGCGCCCAGCGAGGAGCTCACCCCGATCATCGACCGTATCGGCGGTGGCGACGCATTTGCGGCCGGCGTGCTGCACGGCCTGATCGAGGGTTGGTCGCTGGAGGACACGGTGCGCTTTGGCCTGGCCGCTGGCTGTTTGAAGCATTCGATTCCGGGCGATTTCAATCCGCTGTCGGTGGCCGATGTGCAGGCCTGTGTGGGCGATGCGCGGTTTGATGTGAGGCGGTGAGGAGCCGGGATTGGGGAATCGGGAATCGGGAATCGTAAAAGCGGTTTTCTGGGGTACTGATGATTTGCGTGGCGGGCGCACATGGGGCGGTCGTTCCAGTGTGCGCTTGCTCATGCGTTTTGTTGCGCGGGTTTTTTGCGTGTATCAGGGTTGGGGGCTTGGGTGCCTGCCGTGTGCCGACTTGCCGGGAATCGGGAATCGGGAATCGGGAATCGGGAATCGTAAAAGTCGGGTTTTTGGCGGTTTGAGGTGTTGCGTGGTGGTTTGAGCACTTGAAGTTGTTTGTTGCGGTGTTGCGCTTGCTTGTGGCTGTTGTTGGGCGGGTGCTGCTCGTCTCAGGTGGGTGCCGTGGCGTTGTGAGTGCGCTGCTGCCCTGGGGCGGGCCGGGTGGTTGCACGGCAGTGCTGCGGTGTTGCGCGGGTGAGCAGCCGCTTCAGACGGGGCTGCGGGCTTGGCGGCGTCCGGTGATCCACTGATCGCCGCGCTGAGTGTGACCACGCACACCGAGGCCGGGACGCTGAAAAACACCGCTATCAGCAGGGTGTCCTGCCAGGGCGGCGCCGTGCCGTCCTGCATCACCGCAGCGCACACCACCGCGGTGGTGATCGCAAGATCAACGGCGGAGCCAACCACTATTGCCCGCTCCTATAAAAAACCGCCGACATCACTGCCGGCCGGTCTTTATCGCGCCATGCGCACGGAAGTCCAAAGAATCAGGGAACCACGCTCTTGCGATTCCCCATTCCCGACTCCCGATTCAGGCCAACTCGATGCAGTCGAACCTCACGTCCGGATCCACATCGGCGTCGTAATCCACATCGTCGCGTTCGAAGCCGAACAGCTTGAGGAACTCGTGCTTGTAGCCGGCGTAGTCGGTGAGCTGGAACAGGTTCTCGGTGGTGACCTGCGGCCAGAGCGCCTTGCAGGCGTCCTGCACGTCGTCGCGCAGTTCCCAGTCGTCCAGGCGCAGGCGATTTTCGTCGTCCAGCTCGGCCGGCTGGCCGTCTTCACGGTACAGGCGCTCGCGGAACAGGCGGTCCAGCTGGTCGATGGTGCCTTCGTGCAGGCCCTTTTCCTTCATGATCTTGTAGACCATGGAGATGTAGAGCGGCATCACCGGGATGGCCGCGCTGGCCTGGGTGACCACCGACTTGAGCACCGCCACATTGGCGCTGCCGCCGCGGGCGGCCAGGCGCGCGTTCAAGCGCTGCGCGGTATGGTCCAGGTCCACCTTGGCCTTGCCGAGCGCGCCGTGCCAGTAGATCGGCCAGGTGATCTCGGTGCCGATGTAGCTGAAGGCCACGCTGCGCGCGCCGTCGGCGAGTACGCCGGCGCCGTCCAGTGCGTCGATCCACAATTCCCAATCCTGCCCGCCCATCACGGTGATGGTGTCTTCGATCTCCTGCGCGCTGGCCGGCTCGATCGAGGCCTGGATGATGGTGTCCTTGTTGGTGTCGATGGCGGTGGCGGTATAGGTGTTGCCGATCGGCTTGAGCGCCGAGCGCTTCACTTCACCGGTGCCCGGCAGCTTGCGCACCGGCGAGGCCAGCGAATACACCACCAGGTCCACCTGGCCGCCCATCTCGGTCTTGATCAGCTCGATCACCTTCTCGCGCGCCGCGTCGGAGAACGCATCGCCGTTGATCGACTTGCTGTACAGGCCCGCAGCCTTGGCGTGTTTGTCGGAGGCGGCCGAGTTGTACCAGCCGGCGGTGCCGGCTTTGGTCGCGGTGCCGGGCTTTTCGAAGAACACGCCCAGCGTGTCGGCGCCGAAGCCGAACGCGGCCGTGATGCGCGAGGCCAGGCCGTAGCCGCTGGATGCGCCGATCACCAGCACCTTCTTCGGGCCGTCGGTACGCCCGCCGCGCGCGCGGGTGGCGGCGATCTGTTCGAGCACGTTGCGCTCGCAACCGAGCGGATGCGTGGTGGTGCAGATGAAGCCGCGCACTTTGGGATGGATGATCAACGTGGACTCCTGGTCAGCAAGATGCTGGCGGCATCTTAGAGCGTGTGGCGCATGCGAAACAGCCTGATGCGCAACACACGCTGCTGTATGGACACGCGTGAGGGCCGCTGAGCACCGTGCCGTGGGCCGCACCATCGCCGGCCCACGCCGCCACGAACAGCGACCGCAATCGAAGTCCGCCCGCGCCGGCTATGCTACGTTTCCGTCCCTGCCGTGCCGTGCCTGGCCGCGCCTGTTGGCGATCGTCAAGGCCCCTTCCAGCTGTGCGACCGGTGTCCGAGTGCATGTCCCTTCGTAGCGAGCGCGTCACGCAACTTGGCTCGGTGCCACGCTTCCGCCTGGGCGCGGTGCTGGTGGAACCGGAGCGGCTGGTGGTGATCGACGACGGCCAGACCACCGCGCTGGAACCGCGCATGATGGAAGTGCTGATCGCACTGGCCGAACGCGCCGGCGAGGTGGTCAGCGCCGAGCAGTTGCTGATCGAGGTCTGGCACGGCAGCTTCTACGGCGACAACCCGGTGCACAAGACCATCGCCCAGCTGCGCCGCAAGCTCGGCGACGACAGCCGGCAGCCGCGCTTCATCGAAACCATCCGCAAGCGTGGGTATCGGCTGCTGCCGAAGGTGGTGTTTCCCGAGGATTACCGCGGCGCGGTGCTGGGCACGCAGACCTGGAGCCACGGCAGCCCGTATGTGGGGCTGCAGGCCTTCGACCCGGCGCATGCGCAGGTGTTCTTCGGCCGCAGCCATGCCATTGCGCAGGTGGCGGCCGCGCTGCGTGCGCAATTGCACAGCCAGCGCGGGCTGGTACTGATCAGTGGCGCCAGCGGCTGCGGCAAGACCTCGTTGCTGCGCGCCGGCGTGGTGCCGCTGCTGACCCAACCGGGCGGGCTGGACGGGCTGGAAGCGCTGGCGGTGGCGTATTGCAACCTGGCGCAGTGCCGTGGCGGCGATGTGCTGGACACCCTGGCGCGGGCACTGGGGGAATGGGCGCCGGGCCAGCGCGCGGTGTTCTCGCCGGCGCAGATGGCGCTGCTTCCGGACTGGTTGCAGCGCCCTGCGCCGCTGCATGCGGCCATTGCCGAAGCGATGCGCCACGCCGCGCCGCCCCGCGAAGGTGCAGCAGCGCAGCGGCATCTGCTGCTGGTGATCGACCATGCCGAGGCGATGGCGGCCACGCCGGGCATCACCGATGCCGATCGCGCCGCGCTGGCGGCGGCATTGCAGGCCTTGTGCGGCAGCGCGCAGGTGGCGGTGCTGATGCTGGCGCGCAGCGACTTCTACCCGCGCCTGATCGATGCGGTGCCGGAGATCGTGGAACTCAAACGCGGCGATGGGCATGTGGACCTGCTGCCGCCGCGCGATGGCGAGATCGGCCAGATCATCCGCGTGCCTGCTGCCATGGCGGGGCTGCGCTTCGAGCAGGAGCGCGACAGCGCCAGCCACCTGGACGATGTGCTGCGCGATGCCACCGCGCGCCAGCCTGATGCCTTGCCGTTGCTGCAGCACCTGCTGCATGCGCTGCATGCGCAACGCAGCGACGACGGCCTGCTGACCTTCGCGGCCTACCGCGCCCTGGGCGGGCTGGAGGGTGCACTCGCGCATCACGCCGAACGCACCTTCGGCGCATTGCCGGCCAGTGCGCAGGCCGCCTTGGGCCAGGTACTGACGCTGCTGAGCGTGATCCACCCCGACAGCGACGCGGTGACCGCGCGGCGTGCGCTGTGGTCGGCGTTGCCCGATGCCAGCGCGGCGCGCACGCTGGTGGATGCCTTCGTGCAGGCGCGCCTGTTCGTCGGCGAGCTGGTGGCCGGCGAACCGGGCTTCGCGGTGGCGCACGAAGCGCTGCTGCGGCAATGGCCGCGCGCAGCCGAGTGGATCCACGAAAACCGCCGCCTGCTGCAGGCGCGCAAGCGGCTGCAACTGGCCGCACAGCGCTGGGCGGCCGAAGGCCGGCGCAGCGATCACCTGCTCAACAGCGGGCGCCCGCTGAGCGAAGCGCGCGAAGCGGCGCGGCGCATGCCGCAGGACCTGGACGCAGCGGAACGGGCGTTCCTGCGTGCCTGCGAGCGTTCCCAGCAGCGCCGTCGCGGCGTGTATGCCGCCGCGACGGCGCTGCTGGCGGTGCTCTGGCCGGCGCCTCGCTGCTGCTGGGGTGGCAGGCGCGCCAGGCGCAGCAGGTGGCAGAGCAACGCCGCGACCAGGCGCAGCAGCTGGTGAGCTACATGCTGGGCGACCTGGCCGAGCAGTTGCGCACGGTGGGCAACCTCAAGCTGCTCGACAGCGTGGGCAGCCGCTCGCTGCGGTATCTGGAGGATCTGCCCAGTGTCGGTATGCAGCCGACCGAACTGGTCAACCACGCTCGTGCCTTGCGCACCACGGGCGAGGTATTGATGAACCAGGGCAAGCTCGATCAGGCACAGGCGGCATTCGTCCGTGCCGCAGTCATCGCCGGGCAGGCGGCGCAGCATGCTCCGGACTTGCTGGAAGCGCGGGCAGAAACGGGGCAGGCCGCCTACTGGCGCGGGTATCTTGCGTATCAACGCAAGCAGCCGGCAGTGGCGCGCGCGCACTGGTCGCGCTACCTGGCCATCGCCGAAGGCTTGCAGCGCACCGTCCCGCACGACCCACGCTGGCAGCGGGAACTGTCCTACGCACTGACCAATCTCGGTTCGCTGGCACAGAACCAGGGCGATGCGGCCAGCGCCATTCCCCTGTTCACCCGCTCGATCGCGCTCAAGCAACAGGTGCTGGCCGCCGCACCGGATGACCCCAGCGTGCGCTATGAGTTGATCAATGGCCTGTCATGGCGCAGCTCGGCGCAGGAGACCCAAGGCCTGCTGGCAGATGCCGAAGCCGGATACCGCGAGCAGATCGCAATGCTGCGTACGCTGGTGGCGGCCACGCCGGATGCCGACACATGGAGACGGCGGCTGGCGGCCTCGTTGTTGCTCGCCTCCAACCTGGCGCTGGCACGTGGTCAAACCGTCCAGGCCCAAGCCGATGCGCAGGCCACTGTGGCGATCCTGCAACCGCTGGTCAGCCTGCAACCGGACAACCTGCAATGGCAGCGCGATCTGGCCCATGCCCATGCGCAGATCGGTTGGCTGGCGGCACTGGATGGACGGCCCGCGCAGGGACAACGGGCATTGCAACAGGCTCGGCAACGCCTGGCACCGTTGCTGCAGCAGGGCCAGACGCTACCGGAATGGCAATGGCTGGATGCGGTGATCGCCCTGCGTCTGGCGTATCTGCAGCCGGCCGCATCGGCCGCGCGTGCGGTGGCATTGCAGGCCGGCATCGCCCGGCTGGAGGCCCTGCATCGCTCCCGGCCGCAGGATCCGCTGGGACCGACCACCCTCGCGCACGCGCTGGTGTGGCAGGGAGAGCAACACGCCGCGGCCGGCCAGACCGGGCTAGCGCGCCAATGCTGGGAACGCGCGTTGGTAGTGCTCGGCACAGATGCCGGCGCTAGCCATAACAAGGCTCTGCTCGATCCCTGGATCCGCGCGCAGATCCATTTGGGGCGGCAGGCGGTCGTCATGCAACAACTCGGGTGGCTGTATCAGGCGGGCTACCGTCATCCGGGGTTCGTTTCCTTCTATGCCCCGCTCCCCAAGGAACAGACCTCGTCATGACGGAACAGGAAACCAAGATCGCGTGCCACCCCGAGACGCACATTCGTTGCGACATGTCGGTGGCGTATGTGGAAATCGGCGGCAATACCGGCCACGGGAAGTACCACTATCACTTCAAGCCAGGGCTGATGCTGGTGCCGGGCGACCAGCGCAATGTCACCATGTGCTACCGGTTCGACGACGCGGTGGGCTTCAACTTCAAGATTCGCAACCTGATCAGTTCCGATTCGCAGAACCAGATCAGCAACATCCAGTACGACCGCGATGGCCGCTGGGTCTCGTTCCGCAATGCCAATGATCGGTCCACCCTGATCTTCTTCATGGTGGTTGTCGAGGACCTTCAACGCCACGACACCTTCAGCTGCGATCCCGAGGTGGGCAACGATCCGCAGATCACCCCGTGAGCCTGCCTTCGCTGGAGCGGAGGCGTTTATTCTCCGCCGGCGTCGGTCAACGCACCACCGCGAGGGCCGCCGACGGCGGTCCTCGCCCAGCCCATTCCCTGCCCAAGCATTGACCACGGTCCAGTACGGCATCGGCGTCAGCGTTCGCATCAGCGGCGGCGTGCAGCTCCCGCGACCGGTCGTCTCTGCTGTGGGTGACGGCAACCACGCTGCTGCTGCCGCAGCCCTGGGCTTGAGCCAGCAGAGCGGCCTGGACCCATGGACCGGGCAATTCAGCCTGAGTCGGAAACGACCAGACGACCATGACGGCAACAATTGACCGCAAGGCAACGTATCGGAAGGGGCGCATGACGGGCTCCGCAGCAGGCCGGAGCGCGACGCGGTTCCGGGCGGCTCCAGAGGCCGCCGGACGACCTTGGTGTCTGATGCGGCGCCTGACCTGACGGCAACCTTACGGTTGCTGGCCCCGCCTGACGGACGCCCGAAATCCTTTACAGAACAGGTGCATAGACTCGGCGCACCGGGCCAGCTCCGGTTGTTGGTTCAAACCCCGAGGTGGCTTCGCCCCCGCCCCCTCACCCCGTCCCCTCACCCCCACCCCCGCTCTGCGCCCCAGCCCGCGCCAGCAGCGCGGGCGCTCCAAGGCACGCGCGCCAGTGGCGCGCAAGCGGCGCCTTCTCGCCCCGCCGGGAGAGGGGCTTTTTCCCTGCGAGCATCGGCGCCTAATGCCTGCATCGGCCCCTGACTTCATGCTGCCCCGGGGTCGCGCTCACCAATCCCCAATCGCGACTCCCGACTCCCGAATCCCGCCTCCCGGCAATCAAATCACCCGCAACGTAATCGCCTTCAACACCGCCCGGGTGCGGTCGCGGGTTCCGAGCTTTTCCAGGATGGTGGAGACGTAGTTCTTCACCGTGCCTTCGGCCAGGAACAGGGTGCGGGCGATCTCCTTGTTGGAATAGCCGCCGGCCAGCAGGCGCAGGATGGCGACCTCGCGTTCGTTGAAGGTCTCGCGTGGGGCCTGCTGGTCGCGGAACTGGTAGCGCGCGCGCACCGGGTCGGTGCTGACCGGCTGCAGCAGGGTGTCGCCGGCGGCGACCCGGGCGATGGCGTCGGTGGCGCGCAGCAGCAGTTCGCCGTCGTCGAAGGTGGTGAGCAGCAGGACCGGGGTGCGGTCGCCGCGGGCACGCAGCCGCTCCAGCGCCTGGATGCCGTCGATGCCGGGCATGCGGATATCGCTGAGCACTACGTCCACCGCGGTGGTAGCCAGCGCGTCCAGCAGGCCCTGGCCGTCGTCGGCCTCGCAGACCACCTCCACGCCTTGCTGCTGCAGCAAGGCGCGCAGGCCGGCGCGGACCAGGACCTGGTCGTCGGCCAGGGCGATTCGAAGTGGACTCATCGCGGCAGTGTAGCAATCAGATGCATGCCGCCCTGCGCGGTGCGCTCCAGCTGCAGCTGGCCGTGCAGGGCCGCCAGCCGCTCGCGCATGCCGGTGATGCCATTGCCCTCGCGGATGCGCTCGGTGCGCTGGCCGTCGTCGTGGATATCCACGCGCAGCTGCGCGTCCTGGCACTGCAGGTGCACGGCCACTTCGTTGGCATCGGCATGCCGTACGGCGTTGGTGAGTGCCTCCTGCACCAGGCGCAGCAGCAGCTCGGCCACGCGGGCATCGGTCACACGCACGTCGGCATCGATCTGCAGCCGCAAGGTCGGGTGCGGGAATGGTGCGGCCAGCGCACGCAGGGCGGTCTGCAGATCCAGGCCCTGGTCATCGCGCAAGGACTGCACCACGTTGCGGATGTCCGACAACAGGTCGGCGGACAGCTGCTCCACCACCCGGATGTCGTCGCGCCCTGCCAGTGCGGGGTCGGCGACGAGCAGGCGCAGATTGATGCGCATGGCGGTGAGCTTGTGCCCGGCCACGTCGTGCAGCTCGCGCGCCAGCCGCAGGCGCTCGGCATCGCGCGCGCTGTCGGCCAGCAATGCGCGCGTGGCCAGCAGGTCGGCGTTGACGTAGGCCAATGCGTCGCGCGCGCGCTCGGCACTGCGCGCGTAATAGGCGGTGAGCGCGGCAAACGCCTGGAAGCTGGCGTACACGACGACCGACAGCAGCGCGTCGTCGAAGCCGGCACGCACGAACAAGGCGTACATGATCGCGTTCATGGCCAGCGCCAGCGCCACCACCCGTAGCGGCGGCCACACCATCGCCAGTTGCGCCACCAGCATGACCAGCAGCACCGGGGTGGTGCCGGCACGTGGCTGCAGCGCCGTCAGGCCAAGCGCCAGCGTTGCCTGCAGCAGCAACGACACATTGCGCGCCACGTCCTGGCGCGGCAGCAGGTCGCGCAGCAGGAACAGGACGGTAAACCCGGCCAGGGCCACCCAACGCCAGCCACCGTGCGCCGACGGGACGGCGTTGAACGACAGCGCCACCGCCGCAATGGCCATCAGCCCGGCCAGGCTCAGGGGTTGAATCAACTCGCGCAGGACATGTTTCATGCGGCGATGCTGACCGCCACGCCGCTGGCCGGCAATGGGGCGCCCGCAGAAAGTGACTTCTGGCAGGTGGGATTGATGACCTGCGGCTCCTGTCGGCCGCACCGGCGCTGGGCACACTGGCCTCACTGGCCGCTGGACACCGATGCCAGGTGAGCCAGCGCAGCGCCTGGCATGGACCACGTGCTGGATGGCAGCGACGCTGCCGCCCTCTCAACCGCCTGCTCTCTGCTGTCTGCGGCTTGCTGCCTGCGTCCTTGCCATCCATCCACGTCGTCTTCCATCCACTACGGAGCTCTCCCATGTCTGCATCCCCTCTGCTCACCGCGCTCAGCCTGCTGTGGATCGGTTACGAACTGTGGCTGCGCCAGCAGCGCCGCGCCGCCGATGGCGGCACGCACGACCGCGGCACCCTGGGCCAGCTGTGGCGGGTGCTGTCGCTGTCCATTGCGGCGGCGGTGGGGCTGGCGTTTGCCGGCGTCATGCACTGGCCGCACGCCTGGCAGGAACCGCTGCGATGGGCGGCGTGTGCGCTGATCGGCGGCGGGCTGGCGGTGCGCGTGTGGGCCATCACGGTGCTGGCGCGCTGGTTCACGGTGGATGTCACCATCCAGGCCGGTCATCAACTGGTGCGCAGCGGCCCGTACCGCTGGCTGCGGCATCCGTCCTACACCGGCGCGCTGATGGCCTTCTACGGGCTTGCGCTGGGCATGGGCAGTGCAGCGTCGCTGCTGGCAATCGTGCTGCCGGTGACCTGGGTGTTCCTGCGCCGCATCCGCATTGAAGAAGCCGCGTTGCAGCGCGCCTTTCCCATCGCCTACCCGGCGTATGCGGCGCACAGCCATCGCCTGCGGCCGCTGGTGTGGTGAAACCGCCGCGTCCTGCGAGCGAAGCCACTTCGCCGGCTCGCACACAGGTTCGGCCCTGCACGGTGCGGGATCGATCGCCCTGCCGCAGTGTGTAGGCAGGCTGCGCATGGGCCGATCTGCGACCGGCGCCACCGCCACGGCCGTGACGCGCTGCGTACCATCGGCCCCAGCCTTCGCCTTCCAACGCCGTCAGGAGAATTGCATGCTTGCCCGTACCCTTGCCTGTGCCGCCGCCCTGGTCAGCCTGCTCGGCAGCGCTGCCGCCTACGCCGCCGACCTGGACGTGGGCATCACCGGGCTGCGCTCGCAGCAGGGCACCTTGCGCATTGCAGTCATCGCCAGCGCCGCGCAACTGGATGGCAGCCAGCCGCCGGTGCAGGCGCAGACAGTGCCCATCGCCAGCGCTGCGCCGCATGTCCAGTTCAAGAACCTGCCGCCGGGGCGCTATGCGGTGATGATCAATCACGACGAGAACGCCAACGGCAAGCTCGATACCAACCTGATCGGCATGCCGGTGGAAGGCTATGGCTTCAGCAACAACCCCACCGGCATGCGTAAACCCGGCTTCGACGAGATCGTGTTCGCGCTGCCGGCCACCGGTAAACGCATCGCCGTGCAGATGCGCTGAGCTGCCACGCGAAAGGAGCACCGCATGCACCGCCGCCGCTTCCTGCAATCGGTGCTGGCTGCCGCCGGCAGTGCTGCGCTGGGCAGCCTGGCACTGCGCAGCGCGCCGGCCCATGCGGCGGACGCCGCCGCGTTTCATGCACAGTTGCAACGCACGCCCTGGTTGCTGGGCTGGCGCAGCGTCGACAGCGCCACCTTGGGGCCGACCAGCGTGCCGCTGCAGGGCACCCTGCCGGACCGGCTGGCAGGCAGCCTGTACCGCAATGGCCCGGCCTGGACCGAGCGTGCCGGATTCCGCTACGAACACTGGTTCGATGGCGATGGCATGCTGCACCGCTGGCAGCTGGGCGGCCCCCAGGTGCGGCACCTGGGGCGCATGGTGGCCACGCATAAATTCACCCAGGAGCAGCAGGCCGGGCGCTTTCTGTACCGTGCCGCCGGCACCGCGGTGCCGGACATGCAGCCGGCGCGCAACAACGACGACGTCAATGCCGCCAATACCTCGGTGATGCGGCTCAACGGCCGCCTGTTTGTGCTGTGGGAAGCCGGTTCGGCGATCGAGGTGGACCCGGATGCACTGGGCACGCTCGGCCCGGTGACCTGGCGCGAAGATCTGGCGGCCATGCCGTTCTCGGCGCATCCGCTGATCGATGCCGACGGCAGCGCCTGGAACTTCGGGTCGATCAGCATCGTGGGCGCCACCGGTGTGCTGCTGTGGCATCTGAACGCCGATGCCACGCTGCGCACCGTGCAGCTGCTGCAGACCGACGCGCCCGGCTACCTGCACAGCTTTGCGATGACGCAGCGGCATCTGATCCTGGTGCTGGCGCCGTATCGGCGGCTGGATGGCGACGGCGCATTCTTCGAACAACTGCGCTTCACGCCCGAGGCGCCGTGCCGGATTGCGGTGGTGCCCAAGGATGCGCTGGACCAGCCACGCTGGTTCGAGGCCGACTTCGCGGTGGCCTACCACCTCGCCGATGCCTACGCGCAACGCGACCGCATCGTGGTGCGCGCCATCGTGCATACCGACCCGGACGAAGCGCGCTCACCGATGCGTGCAGCCATGCACGGCGACCCGGCGGCCGCGCCGGCCCCGGTGCAGCTGCGCAGCCTGCATCTGGACCTGGCCAGTGGCCGTGCGCACTGGCAGGCGCATCCGGTGGACAACCTGGAACTGCCGCTGTTCGACCGCCGCACGCCGGGCACGCAGGGTGCGCGCCTGTACGCGCCGTGCATCGACGGGCCGAACCAGTCGCCGTTCCTCAATGCCGTGGCCGCCTACGACCTGGAACGCGACCGGCGCCAGGTGCATCGCTATGGCGCGCATGTGCTGGCCGAAGAACACGTGTTCGTGCCCCGGCCCGGCAGCGACCGCCCCGACGATGGCTGGCTGGTCGGCACCGTGCTGGACACCCGACGTGCACGCACCGGGCTGATGGTGCTGGACGCTCGTCACGTCGATGCCGGGCCAGTGGCGCAGGCCTGGCTGCCCTACGCAGTGCCGCTGGGATTCCACGGCCAGTTTGCCTTCGACGCCTAGCGCGACGCGCCGCGTTGGCCGATACCCTGTCGGTCAGCGCGCGGCCGCGGCCTGTGCGCGCAGCTCCAGCGCAGCTGCTCGATGCGCCGCTCGAAGCTGGATGGCGCGCTGTCCGCCACCGGGGCATCGGCCGCCAGCGCGTCTCCGGCCCAGGCCAGGGCCGGGCTGGCTGCCAGCCATGCAGACGGTCCGATCGCTTTCGCTGCGCGCATTGCCACTGTCTCCTGGATGGCCGTCCTGCAGCCTGAGATGGCCGATGCGGGCAGGGCCGCATTGGCTTGCGGGCCACGACTGCATCCTGCTACCCGCAGGCACGGAGACCAGCGACATGCGACCAAGCCCTGCCAACGGCGACGGAACAGGCAATGCACGGAGCAAGACCTCGACATGGAGCGGATGATCGGCCAGGCGCGCGATGCCCTCGCATGCCGATCGCCTTACACTCGGCGGCTCCCCTGCCCCCGCCTCGCCTTCGATGATCATTTCCGCCACCTCCGACTACCGTGCTGCTGCCCAGGCGCGCCTGCCGCCGTTCCTGTTCCACTACATCGATGGCGGTGCGTATGCCGAGCACACCTTGCGGCGCAATGTGTCCGACCTGGCCGATATCGCGCTGCGCCAGCGGGTGCTGCGCAACATGTCCGACCTGAGCCTGAGCACCGAGCTGTTCGGCGAGACGCTGGCGATGCCGCTGGCCCTGGCACCGGTGGGGCTGACCGGCATGTACGCGCGGCGCGGCGAAGTGCAGGCCGCCCGCGCGGCGGCTGCGCGCGGCATTCCGTTTACCTTGTCCACGGTGTCGGTCTGCCCGATCGAGGAAGTGGCGCCGGCGATCGAACGGCCGATGTGGTTCCAGCTCTACGTGCTCAAGGACCGTGGCTTCATGCGCAACGCGCTGGAGCGCGCCAAGGCGGCCGGCGTCACCACGCTGGTGTTCACCGTGGACATGCCGACGCCGGGCGCGCGCTACCGCGATGCGCATTCGGGCATGAGCGGGCCCAATGCGTCGCTGCGGCGCATGCTGCAGGCGGTGACGCACCCGCGCTGGGCCTGGGACGTGGGCCTGCTCGGCAAGCCGCACGACCTGGGCAACATCTCTGCCTACCGCGGCAGCCCCACCGGCCTGCAGGACTACATCGGTTGGCTGGCGGCCAACTTCGATCCATCCATCTCGTGGAAGGACCTGGAATGGATCCGCGAACTCTGGACCGGGCCGATGGTGATCAAGGGCATCCTGGACCCGGACGATGCGCGCGATGCGGTGCGCTTGGGCGCCGATGGCATCGTGGTGTCCAACCATGGCGGGCGCCAGCTCGACGGTGTGCTGTCCAGTGCGCGTGCATTGCCGGCCATTGCCGATGCGGTGAAAGGCGAGCTGAAGATCCTGGCCGACTCGGGCATCCGTAGCGGGCTGGATGTGGTGCGCATGCTCGCGCTCGGTGCCGATGCGGTGTTGCTGGGCCGCGCCTTCGTTTATGCGCTGGCCGCAGGCGGCCAGGCCGGTGTGGAAAACCTGCTGACGCTGATCGAAAAGGAAATGCGCGTGGCAATGACGCTGACCGGCACGCAGTCCATTGCCGAGATCAGCGCCGATGCGTTGAGCCGGGTGACGCGCGAGGCGGTGGTGTCGCCTTGATGCCGGGAATCGGGAATCGGGAATCGGGAATCGGGAATCGTCACAGCATCGCGCGTTACGTGTTTCGATTCTTGAGGTTCGCCGACGCGGGAACCTTATCGACATCCCCAAGGGCGGCGCACCGACCGGTATCGCTGGCTGCGTAGGAGCGCGCCCGAGCGCGACAGGCCGTCACCGAGGAAGCAGTCGCGCGCAGGCACGTTCCCCTGACAAAGCGGCCGTGACCCGCTGCAATCGCACGCGGTGCATTGCCCGCCTGCATCACATCCTGTTTCACCACGGTGCGCTCTGCGCCTGGCCTCTAGCCGGGGAGAGACTGACTGAGCGCCAGCACGCTGGCCCAGGGGTCGCTGCGTTGACGCCTGGCACGCTGCACGGCCTTGTCCAACGGAAATGCATCCGGGCCGCTGAGCTTGCCCAGCTCCTCCCAGCGCAGCGGTACCGCCACGGTGGCAGTGGCGCGTGCACGCAGCGACCACGAGCACACACTGGTATTGCCACGCCCGTTGCGCAGCCAGTCGATAAAGATCACGCCTTCGCGCTTGGCCTTGCTCATGGTCGCCACGTAGCGCGCAGGCGCCTGCGTGGCCAGCGCCTGCGCGAACGCTTCGCAGAAGTCGCGTGCCTGCTCCCAGCTCGCCTCCGGCACGATCGGCACCACGACGTGCAGGCCCTTGCCACCGGATAAGCGCACCGCGCTTTCCAAGCCCGCCGCCCGCAGCTTGGTGCGGATGTCGCGTGCTGCCGCCACCACCTCGCTCCAGGCAACACCTTCGCCCGGGTCCAGGTCGAAGACCAGGCGGTCCGGGTGTTCCGGATCGTCGATGCCTGCGCCCCAGGGATGCAGCTCCAGGGTGTTCATCTGCACCAGTTCGAGCAAGCCCGCCGCATCGTCGATGTAGAGATGGTCCTCGGTGCCGCGTTTCTGCTTGAGCGCGACCGTCCTGATATGGGCGCCCAGCTGACGGGCCTGGTGCTTCTGGAAGAAGCAATCGCCGCCCACGCCATCGGGACAACGCAGCAACGACAGCGGCCTGCGTGCAACTTCGGCCAGCACCAGCGGCGCCACTGCGCGATAGTAGGCGGCCACCTCGCCCTTGCTGACTCCCAGCGCAGGAAACACCACACGTTCGGGATGGGTCACTGTCACGCTGTCTTCGGATGCGCCAGTCGCCGCACCGGACGTGACTGATCGTGCAGCGGACGTGGCGACTGTCGCTGAGGTGCTGCTGCGCCTGGAGCGCAGATGGGTCAGGCGTTCCTGCGCAGGCCGGTCGGCTGCACTGCGTGAGGCCCTGGACGTGGTCACCTGGCTGCTCGTGGCGTTGCGCGCGACAACGCGCTGCTTGCGTGTGGTGGTAGTGCGTGTTGCAGTGGCGGGGCTGCCTCGGTCGCCACCCAGGTCGCTCACCGGCTTGTCTGGTCGTAGCCGCTTGAATGCAGCCTGCCGCAGCAAGCCCTGCCGCGCCCAGCCGCGGAAGGCGATCTCGGCGATCACCTCCGGCCGTACCCAATGCACATCGCGTGGGCGACCAGGCAATGTCAGCGTGGCGGTGTGGCTCTGCAGCGCGCGTAGCTGCGCGGTGATCTCGCCACGCAACACGGCATCGAAGCCGGTGCCCACACGCCCCACATAACGCAGCGCCTTGCCCTCGGGTTGCGCCAGCAGCAGCGCACCGAACCCGCTGCGCGCGCCCTTCGGGTCGGTATATCCCACCACCACGAACGCGTCGCTGTCTTCGTGCTTGGTCTTGACCCAGTCGGCACTGCGGCCGCCGTGATAGACGGCCTCCGCACGCTTGCTGACAATGCCTTCCCAGCCCTTGTCGGCACTGGCGGCGAAGACGTCGGGGCCACGCCCGATCACGTGGTCGCTATAGGCAAGCATGCCGGGCGTGTCGCCAAGCAGCGCGCGCAGCAGCTGTTTACGCTGCACCAGCGGCGTGTTGCGCAGGTCCACTCCGGCCACGCCAAGCAGGTCGAATACCAGGTAGCGCAAGGGTTGCCGCGCGGTGCCGTCGAGCGCCTGCTGCAAGGCGGTAAAATCGCTGCGCCCCTGCGCATCCAGCACCACCAGCTCGCCGTCCAGCCGCGCATCGCGGACCGGCAGTGGCTGGATGGCGCGGGCAAGCTCCGGAAAGTTGGCTGTCCAGGCCTGGTCGTTGCGCGAGCGCAGCTGTGCGCTACCGTCGACCAGATCGGCCAGCAAGCGGTAGCCGTCCCACTTGATTTCATGCAACCAGCATCGCCGTCCGGTGCCTGCGCGCGCAGCAAGGTCAGCTGCGCGCGCAGGCCGGTGGGACAGGGGGTGTCGCGCACACCCTCCAGTGCAAGTGCGCGGGTGCGCCACTGGCTGTCGTTCGCCTTGCGTCGGGTGCTCCGTCCCTTGCTGGCTTGCGAGGCCGCTGTGGCGCGTTTGTCCGGACTGCCGGGGTCCTGCGCCGGGCCTGGGTCGGTGCGAACCTTGGTCCTGCGGTTGCGCGTGGCCATTGGCTAGCCGGCCTTGCGGCGCAGTGCGGCCTTTGCGATCTTCTTGGTCGCCTTGCTGGCGGTCTTCTTGGTCGCCTTCTTCGCGGCTTTCCTGGCGGCTGTCTTCCTTGCCGGCGCCGAGGTGACGGCAGCGCTGGTTTTCTTCGCTGGCGTACGTGTGTTGGCCTGCAGGCTCTTCTGCAGCAGCGACATGAAATCCACCACGTTGGTGGTGGCGTCTTCGTGCGGCGGCGGCTCGGCCTCCACCTTGGTGGTGCCGCCCTTCGCCTGGATGCGCTTGCGCAGGATCTTTTCCAGCTTGCCGCGGAATTCGTCGTGGTAATCCTCCGGCCGCCAGGTGCCGGACATCGACTCGATCAATTGCCTGGCCATCTGCTGCTCCTTGGCGGTGATGCGGTAGTCGCCCACCGCGCCGGCCGGCAGCTTGTAGTCCTGCGGGTCCACCACTTCCTGCTGGTACCGCAGCAGCAGCAGGATCAACGCATCGCCCTGCGGCATCACCGCGGCCAGGTATTCACGGGTGCGGATCACCACCTTGGCGATGCCCACCTTGCCGGTATCGCGCAGGGTTTCGCGCAGCAGCACATAGCCTTTCTCGGCCTTCTTGCCGGGTACCAGGATGTAGGGCTTCTCGAAATAGCGCGGGTCGATGTCGGCCGCGTTGACGAAGGTCTCCACTTCCACGGTCTCGTGGCTCTCCGGCGCGGCGGAACGGATGTCCTGTTCCTCGACGATGACATAGCTGCCCTTGTCGTACTCGAATGCCTTGACGATCTCCTTCCACGGCACCTCATCGCCGGTGTCGGCGTTGACACGTTCGAACCGGATCGGCTTCTTGTCGCGCGAATCCAGCATGCGAAAGTGCAGATCCACCTTGCGCTCACCGGACATCAACGACACCGGCACATTGAGCAAGCCGAAGGACAGCGTGCCGGTCCAGATCGGTCGTGCCATCAGTGCGCTACTCCGTGTACGGCGGCGTCGGGAATGTGGTCCAGCGCCAGCCAGGCATCCTCGACGATGTCGCGTGCATGCAGCCAATCCAGTCGCGAACCGCCACGCATGCTTTCCCATTGCGCCGCCAGCGCCTGTTCGCACTGTGCATCGGCACCGCGCGGCCAGTCGGCCGCATGCGTGACGCGCGCGAACGCGTAGATCGGTGACAGATCGCGCCAGGTCGGCCCGCCGCGGCGACGGCGGCGCTGATAATCGGCCAGACTGTAGTAATGGAAGTCCTGGGCCACACCCACCGGATCGGCAACAAGCACCTTGTGGTGCGCGCACTTGGGCGATGCGGGGTCAAGGTGGGCCCTGAACAGGCGACGATCGGGACGGCGGTCCAGGGGGCGCATGGGTCTGCTCCACGGTGCGGCATGGGCCGTCATCAGTACCGCCGCTGCCGTGATCCAGACGTGAGAAATGCGCATACATTTTGCGATTTGCGCGGCCTTCACCGAGCGCGCGGTGAACTCGGGCATCCATCGAAGTGCAGGAGACAAGCCATGACCCGCGACCCCCTACGCGAACAACCCGCCCAACCGGGCGAGCAGCGCGGCAAACGCGACGCCGAACACTACGAAGACCGGGGGGCGGGCGACGCGCCAGATACCCTGGTTCCCGCCGATGACGACGCCCCGGCCAAGAAGCCAGGCAGCGTGCCGTGATCGCTGTCGTGCTCGCTTGATCCCTCGGCAAGGCCCGTTCACTCAACGCATCACACCCGCCCGGCCGCCGATAGCTGCGCCATCTCCTCGTCGTTGAACAGGCGCGAGCGCACCAGGAATCGCACGCCCTCGCCGTTTTCCAGCGAAAACATCCCGCCGCGCCCGGGCACCACATCGATGATCAGCTGGGTGTGCTTCCAGTACGCAAATTGTGATGGGCTGATGTAGAACGGCACACCGGCGATCTCGCCCAGCAGCACATCGCGGTCGCCCACGATGAAATCGCCCACCGCAAAGCACATCGGCGAAGAGCCATCGCAGCAACCGCCGGATTGATGGAACAGCAGATCGCCATGCCGCGCACGCAGCGTGTCGATCAGCTGCAGTGCCGCCAGCGTGGCCGTAACCTGCGCTGGTAAGTCGACATGCGTGTCGCTGTCTTGCATCAGCCCACTCCCGCAGCCAGATCCGGGCCGCCATGCCGAGCACGATACGCCTGCCGCGCGTACCGGCGTGCATGCACATACCGCAGCACAGTGCTCATGCTGATGTAGTGCAGACACGCAAAACGGCTCGGCGGTGTAAAAATTGCCCTTGCGGTTCATTTCTATACTGCGCGTCAGGGCGCGCGGGACAGGAGCATCTGGTGCCGGCGCGTGGCCCACGCCGGTTCACCATGTGCCTTAAAAGTCCTAGGGAAGGAACGCCACCATGACTCAACGTTTGCTTACTGCCGCCCTGCTGGCCTTGCCGCTGCAGGGCTGCCAGGCATCGGAATCCACGACTGCGGCAACCAAGATGCCTGTCCCGGCGGCCACGCCTGCTGTAGACGCGCCAGAACCGACAGCACGCCCAGCCACGGCTGCCAATCGTCCCGAATTGTCACCGGGAGCCTGCAAAAAGACCGACGATGGATTCACCACGTTTCTAGAGGCGATCATTGCCGATCCAGCGGTGCGCGCTGCCTGCAGCTGGAGACAGATGACAGGTGACAGGATCGAATACGGGCAGTCGGTCGGCATCCAGGGCGGCTTCAACAAAGGGGATCCCAAAGCCTTCGGCAAGCACGTGCATGTAGACATCAACGCCAGCTATCTGCCGCAGGCCGACCGCTATATCCGCGACATGGACAGTGGCGCAATCACCACCGACCAGCGTCCGCAGCATGCACAGCCCGATCGCACCGGCCCGGCTCGGGTATCCGACATTTCCGGGATGGCCGGACGGTTGCCGCTCCGGTTGGCGCCACGGCCGTGAGCGCCGCAGCCATGGCCGATGGTGTTCTGCGCAAGGACGAACACGGCGCGGAAGTGAAAGCGCTGCAGGAGCGACTCAATGCGCTTGGCTACACCGACGCCAATGGCCAGGCATTAGGTACCGACGGCAAGTTCGGTGACCGCACCCATCAGGCCGTGCAGGCGTTCCAGCGCGATCATCAGCTGAGCGACGACGGCATCGCCGGCCACGACACCAGCAAGGTGCTGGCCACGGCGCAACCACGGCAGCCTGATCGCGCAACCACCACGCCGCACCAGCGCAATGAGACATCACGCCCGCTGCTGCTGTCGGACCAGGGGCACCCGCAGTACGCGATGTACCAGCAAGCGGTGGGCGCGCTGGAAAAGCTCGGTCCCCGATGGTTTCACGGACCACAAGGAGCTGGAGCAGACCGCCGGCACGCTTGTGCAGGACGCCAGCCTCAGCGGGCTGACCCGCATCGACCACGTCACTCCCAACAAGGCCGGTGATGGATTGTTCATAGTGGAAGGCCGGCGGGATGACCCGGCACATCGCCGCGCCTATGTTGATCGCGATCAGGCAGCCCAGCAGACCCTGGAACAATCCACGCAAAGACTGCAACAGGATCTGGCCATCGGTGTCGACCAGGCGCCTGCACGCGAAACCAACCGTGCCATGGCGATGTAGCCGTCCAGTCCTGACCTTGCACTATCCCCGAAGCGGCCATTGGTACTGCGCCGAAGATCGACCTTGCAGGCATCGGTGCCGGCACTCTCATCCGCAAGCTATCGGCAACGGTGTGCAGCCTCACCCTTCTGGTGGGCTGCACACCCTATCGCTCAGAAGAACCCCAGCGCCTTCGGCGAATAACTCACCAGCAGGTTCTTGGTCTGCTGGTAGTGGTCGAGCATCATCTTGTGGTTTTCGCGCCCGATGCCCGACTGCTTGTAGCCACCGAATGCGGCATGCGCCGGATAGGCGTGATAGCAGTTGGTCCACACGCGGCCGGCCTGGATCGCTCGGCCCATGCGGTACAGCCGCGACGCGTCGCGGCTCCAGACGCCGGCGCCCAGGCCATACAAGGTGTCGTTGGCAATCGCCAGCGCCTCGGCCTCGTCCTTGAACGTGGTCACCGACACCACCGGGCCGAAGATCTCTTCCTGGAACACGCGCATCTTGTTGTGGCCCTTGAATACCGTGGGCTTGACATAAAAGCCCTCGGCCAACTCGCCATCGAGCATGTTGCGTTCGCCGCCGATCAACACGTCGGCACCTTCCTGCTTGCCGATGTCGATATAGGAGAGAATCTTTTCCAGCTGCTCGCTCGATGCCTGCGCACCGATCATGGTGTTGGGATCGAGCGGGTTGCCCTGCTTGATCGCCGCCACGCGCTTGAGCGCCTTTTCCATGAACCTGTCGTAGATCGATTCCTGGATCAGCGCGCGCGACGGGCAGGTGCACACTTCGCCCTGGTTGAAGGCGAACAGCACGAAGCCTTCCACCGCCTTGTCGAGAAACTCGTCGTCTTCGGCCATGACGTCGGCAAAGAAGATGTTCGGCGATTTACCACCCAGCTCCAGCGTGACCGGAATCAGGTTCTGGCTGGCGTATTGCATGATCAGCCGGCCGGTGGTGGTTTCGCCGGTGAAGGCGATCTTGGCGATGCGCGGATTGCTGGCCAGCGGCTTGCCGGCTTCCAGGCCGAAGCCATTGACCACGTTGAGCACGCCGGGCGGCAGCAGATCACCGATCACCTCCATCAATATCAGGATCGACGCCGGCGTCTGCTCGGCTGGCTTCATCACCACGCAGTTGCCGGCCGCCAGGGCCGGCGCCAGCTTCCAGCACGCCATCAGCAAGGGGAAATTCCACGGAATAATCTGCCCCACCACGCCAAGCGGCTCGTGGAAATGGTAAGCAATGGTGTCGCTGTCGATCTCGGAGATGCCGCCTTCCTGCGCGCGGATGGCACCGGCGAAATACCGGAAGTGGTCCACGCACAGTGGCACGTCGGCGTTGAGCGTTTCGCGCACCGGCTTGCCGTTATCCCAGGTCTCGGCGTAGGCGAGCAGTTCAAGGTTCTGCTCGATGCGGTCGGCGATCTTGAGCAATACGTTGGAACGCTCGGTGGTGCAGGTCTTGCCCCAGGCATCCTTGGCCGCATGCGCGGCATCCAGTGCGGCTTCGATGTCCTGTGCGTTGGAGCGGGCAATCGAAGTGAACACCTTGCCGCTGATCGGCGTGGTGTTATCGAAGTACTGGCCACTGGCCGGCGCCACCCACCTGCCACCGATGAAGTTATCGTAACGCGGCTTGAAGATTGATCGCGGGTCGGTGTTGAGCGGCTTGGTGGAAGGTTGCGCGTTCATCAAGGTCTCCGGCTGAGTGACGACCCAACGTGTATACCCGCCGCAGTGCTAGCGCAATGTCGGCACCACTCCTGTTGCGCCGCGTCATCATTCAACCGCGATGCGTACTGCATGCGACCTGGAATTCGGTTGCGTTGCATCATCGCCGGTAACGCACAGATGAGGATGCACGACCGCAGGAACGCTTAGTGCCCGATGCGTCCGGGAAACGGCGACGCACCTGCACCGATGTGCAGGGTCGAGACCGTCGACAGCGGCGGCCCAGCCAACATGCGGCCGCCAGCAGACCCGCAGCGCGTAGGGGGGAGTCACCGTTGACCACTTGTGGCAAGCGACTTACATGGATCTGCGCGCACGCGCGTGATCAACGGCGCTTCAGCGCGCCCGCAAGCGCGTCTACGGTGTACCCGAATCAGCGATCCGGTTGACCCACCTAGCGCGCTTGCCTGATAAGCGATGGAACAGACCCGGTGAAGCGACATGCGCGTTGCAGAACGAGCGCCGGCGGCACAGGCTCAGCCACCAAAATCCCACTGCAGCCCCACCGTATAGGTGCGGTCCGGGCCGGGTTCGTACGAGCGTCCGTTGCCATCGTTGACGATCACCGAGCCCACGTACTGGCGGTCCAGCGCGTTGTCGATGCGCGCAAACGTGCGTAGCGCCCCGTGCGCGGTGGTCCAGCGGCGCGAGGCTTCCAGGTTGACCAATGCATAGCCGGGCGCACGCTCGGTGGCCAGGTCGTTGACCACGGTGGCATCGGAGGCCACCGCTTCGGCGGCGACCTGCCACTGCATCGGCTGCCACTGCCAGCGCGCGAACAGCTGCTGACGCGGCACGCCGGGCAGGCGCGACCCGCTGGCCACCGGCGCGGTGGGCACCGCGCAGCCGCTGCTGGCACAGGTGAGGTAGCCATCGCGCACGGTGGCGTCGACAAAGGTATAGGCCAGCTGCAGCTGCTGGGTGGCGCCCAGCGGTTGCTGCCAGCTGAGTTCTGCGCCCTGGCGGCGGGTGGCGCCGATGTTGCGGAAGGTGCTGCGGCCGTTGGTGTTGCTGGCCACGGCCAGTTCGTTGTCGGTGTCGGCGCGGAACAGCGCTACCTGCAGCGCCGCGCCGCTTTGCGCGCGCCACTTGCTGCCGATCTCGTAGTTGCGGCTGGTGGCCGCGCCCAGGTCCAGCGCCAGACCGGCCGCGCCATCGTTGCGATAGCCCAGCTCGTTGAAGGTGGGCGTCTCGAAGCCGCGGCCGGCCGAGGCGTAAAGGCGCAGATCGTCGGTGGCGCGGAACACGATACCGGCCACCGGCGTGGTGGCCGAATACTCGCGCCGGCCACTGTCGTCGGGATTGCCGCCCACGATGTAGTGGTCGTCCGACGCGAAGCGCACTTCGCTATGGCGCACACCCAGCAGGGCCGACCAGCGCGCGCTCCACTGCCACCACGCTTGCGCGAATTGGTCCACGTTTTCGACCCGGTCACGCTGATTGCGGCGTAACGCGCCCTGCACGCCCAGCGTATCGCCGACGAAGTTCTCGTAGCCGGTGCGATGCTGCCGCTGGCGATCGACGTTGGCACCCACGGTGAGCTGCAGCGGCCGGCCCAGCGCCTGCCCCTGCCAGGCCCAGCGCGCGTCGGCACCGTCGTAATTGCTGTCCAGATCGATCACCCCGCCGGCATGCAGCGGGTTGCGCTGCACCGCCACCGGAATCGCCAGGAACTGCTCCACACTGCGTTGGCCGCCATAGGCCATCACGCGCAGTGTCCGGTTGTCGAATTGCTGGGTGAAGATGGCCCCGGCCTGGCTCTGGCGCACCGACTTGCGGGTGTTGAACTGGGTCGCCACTGCCGTGGCCTGGCGCGGATCGGCAGTGAACTGGTCGCGGCTCAGGCCCAGCGGGTCCTGCGCATCGGGCGCGTCGAGGGCGTTCAGGACCAGATCCAGCCGGCTGCCGGGCGCCAGGTCGAAACCCAGCTTGGTGTTGACCGAATCGCGCCTGGCGCGGCTATGGTCGCGGAAGCCGTCGGTCTCGAAATGGTTGGCGGCCAGGTTGTAGTGCACCGCGCCCTGCTGGCCGAGCAGCTGCGCGCCCACATTGACGGTGGCAGTGCTGCCATAGGTGGCACGCAGCCGCCAGGGATCGTTTGGGGCGCCATCGGCGCTCCACAGCTGCAGCACCCCGCCGGAGGAATTGCCGTACAGCGCCGAAAACGGCCCGCGCAGCACGTCCACCCGCGCCGCGCCCAATATGTTGAAGTGCGCCAGCTGGCCCTGGCCATCGGGCATGCTGGCCGGGATGCCGTCCACCAGCAGCCGCACGCCGCGCACGCCGAAGGTGGAGCGCGCGCCAAAGCCGCGGATCGACAACTGGGTGTCCTGCGCGTAGTTCTGGCGGTCGCGCGCCACCAGCCCGGGGATGCCGTCCAGCAACTCGGACACCTGCGCGCCGCGGCGGTTGTCGTCGTCGGCCGCCACCACGGTGAACGAGGCCGGCAGGTCGAAGTCGTCCACCCCGTGCACCCGGGCGGCATCCACCTGCACGGCCGGCAGCGTCTGGGGCGCGGGTGCCGGCTCGGCGGCCAGGGCGGGCGCCACGGTGCTCGCGACGAACAGGCCGCACGCGGCGGCCAACAGGGTGAGTCTGGGCATGGGCATAGTGTCCCTCATCCGTACGATGGCCGCATCGTTGCGTACGGAACGAAGCATGCTACGCCCGCCATGGGCTGCTACGATGAAGTGGTTTGGCCCTGCAGCGGCCAACCACCCGGAAGTACCCCCACTCTTTCGTCCTTCAGCGAGTCATGCCGTGTCCTTCTTTGCAAACGTGGAACAGGTTCCAGGCGACCCCATCCTGGGCCTGACCGAGGCCTACACCGCCGATAGCCGCCCCAACAAGGTCAATCTTGGCGTGGGCATTTATTACGACGAAAACGGGCGCATCCCGCTGTTGCGCGCCGTGCACAAGATCGAGCAGCAGCTGGCGCAGGAGGCCAACCCGCGCGGCTACCTGCCCATCGACGGCCTGGCTGCCTACGACAAGGCCACCCAGGAGCTGTTGTTCGGTGCCGAATCGGCGCTGGTGGCCGCGGGGCGCGTGGCGACCTCGCAGACCGTCGGCGGCAGCGGTGCGCTGCGCGTGGGCGCGGACCTGCTCAAGAAGCTGCTGCCCACCGCCACCATCGCCATCAGCAACCCCAGCTGGGAAAACCATCGCGCGGTGTTCGGCGCGGCCGGCTTCGAGGTGGTGGACTACACCTATTTCGATGCGGCGACCCACGGCCTGAACTTCGACGGCATGCTGGCCGACCTGGCCAGGCTCGAACCGGGCACCGTGGTGCTGTTGCACGCCTGCTGCCACAACCCCACCGGCGCGGACCTGACCCGCGAGCAGTGGACGCAGGTCGCCGGGCTGCTGAAGGAGCGCAACCTGTTCCCGTTCGTCGACATCGCCTACCAGGGCTTCGACAGGGGCATCGAGGCAGACGCCTACGCAGTGCGTCTGCTGGCCGCCGAAGGCATCGACAGCTACGTGGTCGCCAGCTCGTATTCCAAGTCGTTCTCGCTGTATGGCGAGCGCGTGGGCGCGCTGTCGGTGGTCTCGGCCACTGCCGCCGAAGCCAAGGCGGTGCAGTCGCAGGTCAAGCGCATCATCCGCACCATCTATTCCAGCCCGTCCACGCACGGCGCCGCACTGGTGGCCGGCGTGCTGACCAGCCCGGAACTGCGCGATGTGTGGGAGCAGGAACTGACCGAGATGCGCGAGCGCATCCACGCCCTGCGCGCCGGCCTGGTCGAAAAGCTGGCCACCCTCGGCGCCCCGCAGTTCGCCTTCATCCAGCGCCAGGCCGGCATGTTCTCCTACTCGGGCCTGACCAGGACCCAGGTGGACCGCCTGCGCGACGAGTTCGCCATCTATGCGGTGGGCACCGGTCGCATCTGCGTGGCCGCACTGAGCCAGCGCAACCTGGACTACGTGGCCCAGGCCGTGGCGACCGTCAGCCGGATGTAAGCGCCCACCGCTGCACGCAGCTGCAGGGAGGGACTGCAAACCGGAAGCGCGCACGCCTCCCGGTTTCTTTTTGCCCGCCGACGCCGCTTCCTTCCCCCGTCTACGGGGGAAGGTGCCCGAAGGGCGGATGGGGGCAAGCATCGCCATCACCGGCCCCCATTCGCGCATAGTCGATCATCCACGCGGCCAAACGCGCAGCAAGTGATCGAAATCTAACGGCGCAATGGCGACAATGGTGGCCCACTTCCTACACAGGCTGCCCGTTCCCATGTCGCGTCCCTCGCTGACCCGCTTCCTGATCGAAGAGCAACACGCCGGCCGTATCGATGCGGAATTGCGCCAGCTGATCACCATCGTCTCGCGCGCCTGCAAGCGCATTTCCATCGCCGTGAGCAAGGGCGCCCTGGGCGGCGTGCTTGGCGATGCCGGCACCGGCAACGTGCAGGGCGAAGCGCAAAAGAAGCTCGACGTGCTGAGCAACGACATCCTGCTCGAAGCCAACGCCTGGGGCGGCCACCTGGCTGCGTGCGCGTCGGAAGAAATGGATCACAGCCAGCCAGTGCCCGACCAATACCCCAGCGGCGATTTCCTGCTGCTGTTCGATCCGCTGGACGGCAGCTCCAACATCGACGTCAACGTCTCGGTGGGTACCATCTTCTCGGTGCTGCGCGCGCCCAAGGGCACCGAGAAGCCCGGCGACGAGCACTTTTTGCAGCCGGGTACCCAGCAGGTCGCCGCCGGCTACTGCATCTACGGCCCCAGCACGATGCTGGTGCTCACCCTCGGCCACGGTACCCACGCCTTCACCCTGGAGCGCGAGGAAGGCAGCTTCCTGCTGACCCAGGCCAACATGCGCGTGCCCGAAGACACCGCCGAATACGCCATCAACATGTCCAACCAGCGTCATTGGGAACCGGCCATGCAGTCCTATGTCAGCGACCTGCTGGCCGGCAAGGACGGCACCCGCGGCAAGGACTTCAACATGCGCTGGATCGCCAGCATGGTCGCCGACGTGCACCGCATCCTCACCCGCGGCGGCATCTTCATCTACCCCTGGGACAAGAAGGACGCGTCCAAGCCGGGCAAGCTGCGCCTGATGTACGAAGCCAACCCGATGAGCATGCTGGTGGAACAGGCAGGCGGCGCGGCCACCACCGGGCGCGAGCGCATCCTTGACCTCCAGCCGACGCAGCTGCATCAGCGCGTGCCGGTGTTCTTGGGTTCGAAGAACGAAGTGGCCGAAGCAACGCGGTACCACCTGCAAGCGTGTGGAGCGGCTGTACCGTGAGCAGCAGCTGCAGGTCCGGCGTCGCAAGCGCAACAAGGTGCCGATCGAGGAGCGTCAGCCGCTGCTGCGGCCATCGCAGGCCCATCACGTTTGGTCGATGGACTTCGTATCTGATCGCACCGCCGAAGGTCGGGTGATCAAGTGCCTGGTGATCGTGGACGACGCGATACACGAAGCAGTCGCCATCGACGTGGAACGGGCGATCTCGGGCCACGGCGTGAGGCGGGTGCTGGACCGACTGACGCATAGTCGCGGTTTGCCCAAGGATGGCCCACGCGCGTCTTGCGCTGCGTGGGCCTCAGAACTTTTTTGCCAGCACGTCCCGCAACATGACCTTGTCCAGGTTCGGATAGGCCACCCACTGCTTGAGCTTGCGGTTCTCTTCCTCAAGCTGGCGTAGCCGGCGCACTTCGGCAATGCCGAGCCCACCGAACTTCTTGCGCCACGCGGAGACCTCGCTTGGCTGATGCCCATCTTGCGGCAAATCTCCTCGACCGCGGTGTCGGTCTCGACCTGCTTCAGGGCGAACGCGTTGCGCTCTTCAGTGAACTTTGCCTTCTTCATGGCAACGGCCCTCCTTGCCCCTGCGTGTCGCCGATTTTCTAAGTTCTAGATGTTCCAATTACCGGCATGAATTCACCATCTACACCGACATTGCGGATCATCACTCAGAAGTAGGGTGCCGCTCCGAGAAGCGATCAGACCATACCGCCTCGGAGCGTCCGCAGTCGTCCTCGCTCTTCGACTGCCTGAAGCCGCTACGGCCCAAGAAATCAGAGACAAGTTCACGTGCTGTGAAGTCCGCGCATCAGGCAAGCGTTGCAAGCACGGGCTCGATATCTGCTTGCCGGGCATATCGGCGGCGCAGCAACTTGAAACCGCCGTCATCAAGGCTTCGCTCGCTCACGCAGCAGCCGGGACGGTGCGGCCAGAGCGCATTGTTTCCGAAGGAAACATCCTGGAAAGCGTCGACATCGGCGGGGACACCGTCTTCGCCAAGCAAGCCCAGCTCGTAAGAACGGCAAAGAAAGAGGTGATCATTCAAACCTTCGCTTGGGATCCTGGATCTCCGGGAGCCGAAATGATTCTTGACGCGCTATTGGAAGCATTGCACTCATCGCAACAACAAGCAAGCTCATCCGATGCCTCACATGAGCGACTCCGTGTTCGTCTCCTCATCAATGAAGGAACGGGTTTTGCACAAAACTTCATGCGTTTGACGTCGGCAAACAAGAACCGCAGCGGACCTAAGCGCTGGCCGTCTCATCCAGAAGCACTAGTTGGAAATTTTAAAAAAAGCAGTGGACACAAGTATGCGCCGCTGACGAGAGATCTCGACTTTCAGGTCAGGGTCCATCAACATTCTTCTTCCAACTCTATCCACGCAAAGAGCGTCATTGTCGATGGCGCCAGGGCGGCGGTGACAGGCGCCAATGTTCAGTCACGCAACCATGGTGAAAATCCAGCTTATGGGCACCTCGAATAACCATGCCGGAGCCGATGTAGCGCGTGCATGGAGGTGACGATGCTTTCGAAACATCAGCACTCTGACATGGTTGGCCAAGCTCTCAGCNATCACGTTCTTCACCGGCGAACAAACTGATCATCTGTAGCACCCTCCGCTAGCATCGCATTACGTCAATGATGACAGGATACTGGGGTTTTTAGAGGTTCCCTTATGACTTCGGCATCACCGTGTCCGGGCCTTCTGCCTTGGGGATGCGTGACAATTTCATAGTGGCCTGGAACGGGGCAGTTAATCCAGATCAAGAAACCACGCCATTGCCCGAAGATTTGGATTTCACACCAGAGACTGCGGCGACTTCCTCTACCAACGGCTTAAAGATGGCCGTCCTTACACGACGTCCGGACTGGAATCTTCTTAATACCAATAACGACAATCCTCAAAACAGAGCTTTTCTGGCTGCGGTGAGCGCAGCACAGCACAACATTCAGATAATGACGCCGAATTTTAATTCATCGGCATTGGTTCAGGCGCTGGCAAACGCCGCTAACCGGGGAGTTAGGGCAACGCTGATCAAGTAGTCGCAACGGCCAGCGAACTGGCCGATCCGGCTCATGACGCACTTGGATCTACGATCAGCCGTCCTTCCAT
>NZ_CM002139.1:358622-359439 GCF_000454545.1 Xanthomonas cassavae CFBP 4642 | reverse complement strand
CGAAAACGGCAAAAAACCGGGGGGTTGAGCGCCCTCAGCGCGGCGGATGTGGCGTGTTTCGTTTTCCGGCTGCGTTGATCAGACCATCCCTAGCCCGCGACGTGGGCATCTCAGCGCGAACCCTGACCCGTGCAATGGAAGGTCAGACGGGCCTGACCTTCATCCAACTTCAGAGGCTCGGAAAGTACTTTGGACGGACGCCTCTGTTCTTTTTGGAACAAGGAGTGCCCGAGCCACAGCAAATCAGAAGTCCGCAGTTCCGTACCATCCTGAATCAGCAGCGCAATCTCGACCAGAAGATCAAGCGCATTATTCAACTCGCGGAGTGGCAGCGAGAAGCCTACATCGATCTTCTCGACGAAATCGACGCTGAAGAAAGAATCCAATTCGATCCACCAGACCTAGTCGGAGTTACCCCAAGCTCGGCTGCACGCCAAGCGAGAGAGTGGCTTGGGATTCAGAATGAAAGCTCGTTCGAGCAGTACCGCGCTGCGATTGAACGGCGCGGCATTCTTGTGTTCCGTACCAATGGATATGCTGGAAAATGGCAAATTCCAAGCGCACATCCAACAATTGGATTTAGCCTTTACCACTCATCGTATCCAATCATCGTGGTGAGAAAGGAAAGCGTGGAGGCACGCCAAACCTTCACTCTTGCTCATGAGCTAGGGCATCTCCTTCTGTTCCGTGAGAGCACTATCGACAGCGTTGATAGCCTTAAGGCAACGCTGATCAAGTCGGTCCCTATCGGAGAAAATATGCCCCTTCCTTCAAATCGGAACGACCGATGAAACAGCAGACATTGGCGATGGCGGCC
>NZ_CM002139.1:326328-358522 GCF_000454545.1 Xanthomonas cassavae CFBP 4642 | reverse complement strand
AACGGGCATGGAAGGACGGCTGATCGTAGATCCAAGTGCGTCATGAGCCGGATCGGCCAGTTCGCTGGCCGTTGCGACTACTTGATCAGCGTTGCCTTAGCGTAGAAGTGCTGTTGTCGAAAGGCTTCAATGACGAGCGCGTAAACAACCCCATTGCCGGTGGAACCAACAAAAGCGCAGCCCCGAGACTGTCTCGATCCGTCAAGACAAAGGAGTTCCTGGATGTGCGGTATTTCAAGAATCCAATGATACCGGATAATCCCGTGCCCAATGGTAACGGCACAGGCAATGGGGCTAGCCACGCAAAGTTCATGGCGGTTGACGGCGCATTGGTTATTGTGGGGTCAGCCAACATGGATAAAACCAGCTGGCACTTTTCCGGTGAAATGAATCTTGGATTCTTCGATGCGGGCGTGACTCGCCGAATCAGAGGATCCGTATTCGATCCAGCATGGGCGCATTCGGAGGCAGTCTAGTATGGCGTTCCGCATGTAACTTTTCTTATCTGGCGTTGTCCAAGGATGACCTCTGGAAGCTGGAGCGCTCGCTCATGGGACGACCCGCCAACCGTTGGTTGTCAGCGCCGACGATCGTTTGCAACTGGAGTCGATGGCCCGCTCGCACAGTTTGCCGGCGGCCGTGTCGCGCCGCGCACAGATGATCCTGCGCATGGCCGACGGTAAGGTTCGATGCCAAGGTGGAGGCACCTGTTTTACTGCCATTATAAAATAAGCGACTGCCTGAGGCAGTGGTCTGAGCAGTGCCTGCATTAGATGCTGCATTCGTATGGATAGTGACCATCTGGTCAGCTTGAACATGATTCGCATACAGGCCTCGCGAATGGATGCCATCATATTCATGATCTTTGGGGTTCCGCTTGATTTTTCGCAGAGTCGTTGTTCCAGATCTCCGGGTTATCCGGCAGCAGGCTCTTGATATAGTATCTGCCGGTATCGACGTCCTGGTTGTTTAAATGCGGTCAAAAGCCTGGTTAGGGATGGTCTGATCAACGCAGCCGGAAAACGAAACACGCCACATCCGCCGCGCTGAGGGCGCTCAACCCCCCGGTTTTTTGCCGTTTTCGGCATGTTTTCGGGGTATNTGTTGTACTCCGCGTCGCCGAAGGTCAGTTGCATCGTCATCGTCCTGGTGCCTCTGTGCGATTGTCGCAGGATCGGGGGGAGTTGTTCAGAGTTTCCTTAGTCGATGGCGCGGTGCCCTCACCGCTCGCGGGACACCCCGCAAGTACGTCCGTATAGGCTCAGTGGCGGCATCCATGCCGCCACACGGTCCCGCAATCGGCAAGGACACCGCACCGGAATGTTGGTCGGTTGCCTTCCCAGAAGCTTATTGCTCGGCTTGCATCAGCACACTCGTCCGACGCACCGTTATCAAGCAATCCACTTCATGCATTGCTTGCAACCATGCACACCGACCGTCGTGACCGGCCTTGCCCGCCCACCGTCGCGGGACCATTCCAAAGTACAAGCACAGTCATCGAACACAGCCAGCCGCGCTCGCCAGGCATCGATGCGCGCCGGTTATGCCAAGCGATTCATCCACACGCCCCCCTGCCGAAAGTCAGTTGACTCAGCATTCTTCGCCCGGCAAGAATCGGCGATACCGCGTGGAGAAGCATCCGCGCGTCACCACTCACCGCGCGCCGCGCGGATCTATGGGGGAGTTGCCCGTGCAGCGACGTGATTTCCTGGCCCTCACCGGGCTGACCATGGGCGGGCTGGTCGTGCCGGCCGCCTTCGGCAAGGCGATTGCCGCCGAACAGCTGTTGACGCCCTTCGATGTGGGCCGCAAGAAGCGCCTGGCCGACGCCGGGCTCACTGCGGCGCGCCAGGCCGGGGCCAGCTATTGCGATGTGCGCATCGGCCGCTATCTGCGCCAGTTCGTGATCACCCGCGAAGACAAGGTGGAGAATGTCGTCAACACCGAATCCATCGGCGTCGGCATTCGCGTGATCGTGGCCGGGGCCTGGGGCTTTGCCGCCACCAACGAGTTGACCGAGCAAGGCGTGGCCAAGGCCGCCGCGCAGGCCGCGGCCATCGCCAAGGCCAATGCCAAGGTGCAGGGCACACCGGTGCAACTGGCGCCGACGCCGGGCGTGGGCGAGGTCAGCTGGAAGACGCCAATCAAGAAGAACGCGATGGAGGTGCCGATCAAGGACAAGGTGGACCTGTTGCTCGGCGTCAACGCCGCAGCCACCGCGGCCGGCGCCAGCTTCGTCAACTCGATGCTGTTCGTGGTCAATGAACAGAAGTATTTCGCCAGCACCGACGGCTCCTACATCGACCAGGACGTGCACCGCATCTGGACGCCGATGAGCGTGACCGCCATCGACAAGGCCAGCGGCAAGTTCCGCACCCGCGATGGCCTGTCCGCGCCGATGGGC
The DNA here is from genome assembly GCF_000454545.1 of Xanthomonas cassavae CFBP 4642. NCBI lineage: Bacteria > Pseudomonadati > Pseudomonadota > Gammaproteobacteria > Lysobacterales > Lysobacteraceae > Xanthomonas > Xanthomonas cassavae. The sequence continues at coordinate 356,118 of NZ_CM002139.1, read as the reverse complement.
CTGGGCTACGAATACCTGGATGGCGCCGCCTCGGGCAAGTTCGTCTCGCCCAATGGCGTGGTGAATTACGGACTGTCCTACGACATGAAGGAAGACGCCATCGCCGCGGCCAAGCAGGCGCAGGAAAAGCTCAAGGCGCCGTCGGTGAAGCCGGGCAAATACGACCTGGTGCTGGACCCCTCGCACACCTGGCTCACTATCCACGAATCGGTCGGCCATCCGTTGGAGCTGGACCGTGTGCTCGGCTACGAGGCCAACTATGCCGGCACCAGCTTCGCCACGCTGGACAAGCTCAAGGCCGGTTTCCAGTACGGCAGCGACAAGGTGCATATCCTGGCCGACAAGACCCAGCCCGGCAGCCTGGGCGCGGTGGGTTACGACGACGAAGGCGTCAAGACCAAGCAGTGGGACCTGATCCGCGACGGCAAGCTGGTGGACTACCAGGCCATCCGCGATCAGGCGCACATCCTGGGCAAGACCGCCTCCGATGGTTGCTGCTATGCGGATTCGTGGTCCAGCGTGCAGTTCCAGCGCATGGCCAATGTGTCTCTGGCCGCCGGCAAGACGCCGCTGAGCGTGAGCGACTTGATCAAGAACGTGGAAAACGGCATCTACATCATCGGCGACGGTTCGTTCTCCATCGACCAGCAGCGCTACAACGCGCAGTTCGGTGGCCAGCTGTTCTACGAGATCAAGAACGGCGCGATCACCCGTATGCTCGAAGACGTGGCCTACCAGATCCGCACACCGGAGTTCTGGAACGCCTGCAGCGCCGTGGCCGACCAGCGCGACTACCGCCTGGGCGGTTCGTTCTTCGACGGCAAGGGCCAGCCGAACCAGGTCTCGGCGGTCTCGCATGGTTCGTCCACCGCCCGCTTCGATGGCATCAACGTCATCAGCACCGCCCGCTCGCTCGGCTGACAGGAGAAACCCACATGAGCATCCTTACCCAAGCGCAGGCCAAGGCCATCCTGGACAAGGTCGTCAAGCTGTCCAAGGCCGACGAGTGCACCGCCACCCTCACCGGCTCGATCGACGGCAACATCCGGTTCGCGCTCAACAACGTGTCCACCAGCGGCATCGTCGACAACACCGACCTGCAGGTGCAGGTGGCGTTCGGCAAGCGCGTGGGCATCGCCACCATCAACGCATTCGACGACGCCTCGCTGGAGCGCGTGGTGCGCCGTGCCGAAGACCTGGCGCGGCTGGCACCGGAAAACCCGGAGTTCATGCCGGCGGTCGACAAGCAGACCTATCAGTCCAGCCCCACCTTCAGCGACTCCACCGCCGCAGTGGACCCGGCGTTCCGCGCGCAGGTCGCCGCCGATTCGATCGCCCCCTGCAAGGGCAAGGGCCTGATCGCGGCCGGCTTCCTGGAAGATGGCCAGAACTTCACCGCGTTCGCCAACAGCAAGGGCAACTTCGGCTATCAGCGCGGCGCACGCTTCGACTACACCTGCACCGTGCGTACCGAAGATGGCCGCGGCTCGGGCTGGGTGGGCCGTAACCTGAAAGACGCGGCCGACTTCAAGGCCGAGCAGGACATCCGCATCGCCATGCGCAAGGCCAGCGATTCGGCCGAAGCCAAGGCGCTGGAACCGGGCAAGTACACCGTGATCCTGGAGCCGGCGGCAGCGGCCGGGTTGATCTCTTTCATGATGCGCTACTTCGATGCGCGCATGGCCGACGAAGGCCGCAGCTTCCTGTCCAAGAAGGGCGGCGGCAACAAGCTGGGCGAGCAGGTCTACGACCCGCGCGTGAACATCAGCGCCGACCCGTGGGATGCGCGTGCAGCGGTGCTGCCGTGGAACGAGGAGGGCCTGCCGCGCGAGAAGATGTCCATCGTCGAGAACGGCAAGGTCGCCAACCTGCAGTATTCGCGCTATTGGGCGCAGAAGAACGGCAAGCGGGCGGTCGGCGAGCCGGGCAACCTGCTGATGGCCGGTGGCGAGAAGAACATCGCCGAGCTGGTGCGCGGTACCGAGAAGGGCATCCTGGTCACGCGCACCTGGTACATCCGCATGGTCGACCCGCAGACCGTGCTGCTGACCGGGCTGACCCGCGACGGCACGTTCTACATCGAGAACGGGCAGATCAAGTACCCGGTAAAGAATTTCCGCTTCAACGAATCGCCGATCATCATGCTCAACAACATCGACGAGCTGGGCAAGCCGGTGCGCGTGGCCGGCGATGAATCCAGCTACGTGATGATGATTCCGCCGATGCGGCTGCGTGATTTCACGTTTACCTCGTTGTCGGATGCGGTGTGAGTAGGAGCGGGGAATCGGGAGTCGGGAATCGGGAATGGGAACGCAAAGGCTGCATTACGCAGCCCGATGCTTTCCCTGCGCCTGCGCCGCCGGCTTCCATTCTTGGCTCCAAGCTCCCGGCTTCCCGCCGCCATTTCCTTGGGTTGTTGCTCGGCAGCGTCGCGACGTTGGCGCTACCGCAGCGTGTGCGTGCGGCCGGCAACTACGATTTCTGGTTTACCCGGTTGCGCTATGACTCCGGGGATTGGGATGTGGATGCGCGCATGCCGTCCAACCTGATCACTTCGTTGATCGACTACACACAGTTGCGCGTGGATCCGGAGGAACATGTGCTGGACCTGGCCGATCCGCGCATGGTGCAGGCGCCGTTCTGCTATCTGTCCGGACACAAGCTGGTGGAGTTCAACCCGGCCGAGCGGCGCAATTTCGAGCACTACGTACGCAACGGCGGTTTCGTGTTCGTGGACGACTGCAACCACGATATCGACGGCCTGTTCGCCACCTCGTTCGAGGCGCAGATGGCCTCCATCTTCGGCAGGACCGCGCTGCAGAAATTGCCCAGGAACCATCGTCTCTACAGCGCATTCTTCACGTTCCCCGACGGTCCGCCGGCCACCAGTTTCGAACTCAATGGCTGGGGCGACGACCTGGTGCACGATTATCTCAGGGGCATCAGCATCGACGGCCGGCTCGGCGTGCTGTACAGCAACAAGGATTACGGCTGCGAATGGGATTACGACTGGCGCAACAAACGCTTCCTGGCCGAAGACAACACCAAGTTCGCAGTGAACATCGTGATGTATGCATTGACCAACTGAAACCACCCTGTAGGAGCGCGCTGGCGCGCGATGCCGTACCGGTAACGCCGCATCGTGCGCCAGCGCGCTCCTACGCCAGCAGTCCCGCAACGAGACGTTTCCCATGACTTCCCCCAACGACGACACCCTTACCCGGCAGCTCTCCCAACTTGGCGTGCTGCGCGCGGCACTGGCGCAGGCCGTGGTCGGGCAGGAGGCGGTGGTGGAGCAGCTGCTGATCGGCCTGCTGGCCGGCGGCCACTGCCTGCTGGAAGGCGCGCCCGGGCTGGGCAAGACGCTGCTGGTGCGCTCGCTCGGCCAGGCGTTGGAGCTGCAGTTCCGGCGCGTGCAATTCACCCCGGATCTGATGCCCAGCGACATCCTGGGCACCGAGTTGCTGGAAGAAGACCATGGCACCGGGCACCGGCATTTCCGCTTCCAGCAAGGCCCGATCTTCACCAACCTGCTGCTGGCCGACGAACTCAATCGCACCCCGCCCAAGACCCAGGCCGCGCTGCTGGAAGCGATGAGCGAGCGCACCGTCAGCTACGCCGGCACCACCTATGCGTTGCCGGCGCCGTTCTTCGTGCTGGCCACGCAGAACCCGATCGAGCAGGCCGGGACCTACCCGCTGCCGGAGGCGCAGCTGGATCGCTTCCTGGTGCATGTGCGCGTGGACTACCCCAGCGAGCAGGAAGAGCGCGACATCCTCAGCCAGACCACCGGCACCGTCAGCGCGCAGGTGCCCAAGGTGATGGACGCGGCCAGCGTGCAGGCGCTGCAGCAGCATGTGCGGCAAGTGCATGTGGGCGCAGAGCTGCTGACCTGGATCAATCGCCTGGTGCGCGCCAGCCGGCCCGGCCCGCAGGCCAGCGATGCGGTGCGCCAGTGGATCAAATGGGGCGCCGGCCCGCGCGCGGGGCAGTCGCTGGTGCTCGCGTCCAAGGCGCGTGCGCTGTTGCATGGCCGGCTCGCTGCCACGCGCGAGGATGTGCTGGCGCTGGCCGCGCCGGTGATGCGGCATCGCCTGCTGCTGTCCTTTGCCGCCGAAGCCGAACAACGCAGTGCCGACGATGTGATTGCCGCGCTGCTGCACGCCGTGCCGTTCCCGTCCTGATCGGGCCGTGGCGCAGATGCCGTTGCCGTCGCTGATTCCCGCCGATGTGCGCAGCCGCCTGCGCGGCCTGCAGCTGCGTGCACGTCAGGCGCAGGGCGCGCACGGGATCGGCCAGCACGCCAGCCGCAGCCGCGGTGCCGGGCTGGAGTTTGCGCAATATCGCGCCTACGAGCCGGGCGATGCGCTGCGCCAGATCGACTGGAAACTCTACGCACGCTCGGACCGCTTCTTCGTGCGCGAAGCCGAGCGCGAAAGCCCGCTGACGCTATGGCTGTTGCTGGACGCCACCGCATCAGCCGGGCAGGCCGACAGCGCGCGGCCCGAGCACACCCGCCTGCACACGATGGCAACGCTGGCCGCCTGCGCGGCGGAGGTGGCGTTGCAGCAGGGCGACCGTGTCGGGCTGTACGCCCTGCATGGCGGCGGCCTGGTCGCGGTGCCGGCCGGTGTCGGCAGCCGCCAACGCGACCGGCTGTGGCTGGCCTTGCACGGCATGCGCGCCGGCGGCCGCTGGCCCGGGCTGGACACGCTGCGGCCGTTGTGGGAACGCATCGCCGCGCACGACCTGCTGATGTCCATCGGCGACGGATTCGACGAGGAACTGGCCGGCGCGCTGGAAAAATTCGCCGCCGCACGCCGCGAGGTACTGCAGCTGCAGGTGCTGACCTGCGACGAGCGCGATTTCCCGTTCGATGGCGGCCATCGCTTCCGCGATCCGGAAACCGGTCAGGAGCTGCTCGGCGACGGTGCGGCCATGCGCGCCGACTACCTGCAGCGCTTCGCCGACGCACAGCGCGCGCGGCAGGCGCGTTGGCAGGCCGCCGGCATCCGCCACACCGTGCATTACCTGGATGCGCCGGCCGATGCCGCGCTGCGCCGGCTGTTCGCGCAAGGTGCACCGCGATGAGCTGGCAGTTCGTCTGCGCCCACGCCGCCGGGCGGGTGCCGCAGTGAATCTGCTGCTCTTGCCCGCCGGCCTGTTTGCGCTGGCCGCGCTGTTGCTGCCAGTGCTGATCCATCTGGCACGGCGCAGCGAGCACCGCCCCACCGACTTCGCCGCGTTGCGCTGGCTGCGGGCGATGCCGCGCCCACGCCACCGGGTACGCTTGGACGAGTGGCCGCTGCTGCTGCTGCGTTTGCTGTTGCTGGCCGCGCTGGCCGTGCTGCTGGCCGAGCCGGCACTGCGCGACCAACAGGGCAGCCGCCCACGCATCGCGGTCAGCCCGGGCGTGGATCTGGCCGCGGCACGGGCGCTGCCCCACGCCGATGACGCGCAATGGCTCTGGCTGGCGCCAGGGTTTGCGCCGATTGATGCCGATACCGATACCGCTGACCCCAGCCCCGCAAGCTTGGCCACCGCGCAGCCGGTCGGCAGCCTGTTGCGCGAACTCGACGCCAGCCTGCCGGCCGATGCGGCGCTCAGCGTGATCGTACCCGCGCAGTGGGGCGCGCTGGATGCGCAGCGCGTGCAGCTCACGCGTGCCGTGCAGTGGCAGGTGCTGCCTGGCCGCTCACCGCTGGCCGCGCCCACGCCACCGGCCGCGCTGCGCCTGCAGGTGGTGGCCGACGACACCGCCGCGCCGGCGCTGCGCTATCTGCGCGCGGTGCAGGCGGCGTGGGCGTTGCCGGGCAGGCTGCCGGTCGTCACGCCGGCGGCAGCGCGACCGTCGCGCTGGGCGCCCGGCACGGTCGTGGTCTGGCTGGCGGCCAGCGCCCCGCCTGCGCCGGTGATCGCCTGGGTCGCGGCGGGCGGACAACTGGTATTGCAGGCGCAGGCTCCGGTTCCGGCCGCACTTGCCGCCCCGCTGCAAGCGCTCACCGAAACCGATGGCCCAGCGCTGCTGGATGCCGCAGCGCTGGGCCGGGGCCGGGTGCTGCGCTGGACCGCACCGCTGCAGCCGCCGCAGTTGCCCGCGCTGCTGGATGCCGACTTTCCGGCCCGCCTGCGCGCCGCGCTGCAAGCACCGCCTACGGTGCAGGCCGCACCGGCGCAGACCCAACACCCGCAGCGTGGCGCCACGCTCCGGCTCAATATGCCACCGCAGTCGCTGGCACCGTGGCTGATCGGCCTGGTGCTGCTGCTGTTCGCCCTCGAACGCTGGCTGGCCACCGCACCACGCCGGAACGCGGCGGCATGAGCACACTCGAGCTGCAGCGCGCGTGGCAGGCCGCACGCCGGCGGGCGGCAGTCGGCGTGCTGCTGTTCGGGCTGCCGCTGGCGCTGCTGCCGGCGGTGCTCACCTGGCGCCTGCAGGCGCCCGCGCAATGGTGGCTTGCAGGCGCCCTGCTTGCGGGCCTGCTGGTGCTGGCAGCGGTGACACTGCGGGCAGCGCGCAGGCTGGACCAGACCTGGGTCATCCACCGGCTGGATCGAGCACCGGCGCTGGAAGACAGCAGCGATCTGCTGTTCATCCCGCGCGACCGCCTCGGCCCGCTGCAGGCGCTGCAACGGCAGCGGCTGGAACAGCGCATGCGCAACACCCCGCGCGATCTGCGTCCGGCCTGGCCGTGGCGGCGCGCCGGGCCCTGGAGCCTGCTGGGCGTGCTCGCCTGCGCGGCGCTGCTGCTGTGGCCGCCGCATGCGCCGCCATCGGCAAACAGCGACCGCATCGCCGCGGCGCGTGCCGAACGCGGCGCCCCCATGCTGCGACAGGCGCGGCTGCACAGCACGCCACCGGCCTACACCGGCCTGCCGGCTGCGCGGCTGCCCGGCCTGGACGCGCGGGTGCCGGCCGGCACCCGGCTGGACTGGCAGCTGCAGGTCAGCCCCGCCCCGCGCACGGTGGCGCTGCGGCTTGGCGACGGCCGCCTGGTCGCGCTGACCCGGCAAAGCAGCAGCGACCAGTGGCAGGGCCAATGGCTCGCCGAGCGGCCGGCGCTGTATCGCATCCTGATCGACGGTGCGCCCACCGACCGCACGCTGCACCGGCTGGACGTGCTGGCGGACCGCCCGCCGCAGGTCCGCGTGCTGGCGCCCGAGCAGAGTCTGGTGCTGTGGACGCCGGCCCAAGCCGGCCATAGCGGCTGGAGGCTGCAGTTCGAAGCCAGCGACGACTACGCGGTGGCCGCCAGCGCCGAACTGCGGCTGACCTGGCCCAGGGCAGTGGCGAGAACATCACCTTCACCCCCCAACGCCGCACGCTCACCGGCAGCGGCCCGGCCAACCGCCGCGGTTTCGCCACTACCCTGCAGCCGCAGGCGCTGGGCATGGCGGCCGGCGACGACCTGATCGCGCAGCTCATCGTCCATGACACCCGCCAGCCCGGCGCTCAGGAAGGCCGCAGTGCCAGCGTGATCCTGCGCTGGCCGCCGCCCGAAGTGACCATGGCCGCCGGCCTGGAGGCCAGCGTCAAACGCACCCTGCCGGCCTACTTCCGCAGCCAGCGCCAGATCATCATCGACGCGCAGGCGCTGTTGAAGGAACAGCCGCGCCTGGACGCGGCCAGCTATCTCAAGCGCTCCGATGCCATCGGCGTGGACCAGCGCCTGCTGCGGCTGCGCTACGGCCAGTTCCTGGGCGAAGAAAGCGAAGGCGCGCCGCAAGGTCCGCCGACTGCCGACGCGCCATCCACCAGCGACGCCCCGGCCGACGACCTGCCGACCGCCGACATGCCCACTGCCGATGCACCAAGCGCACCCGCCGCCCCTGCGGACACACACGTCGGGCATGACCACGACGATCACGACGCCCACACCACCGAACCCGGTGCCGCCGCACTGGACGATCACGACCACGACCACGGCGGTAGCAACGGCCGGCCCGAGCACAGCAGCTTCGGCCAGGCGCAGGACGTGCTGTCCGAGTTCGGCCACACCCACGACCACGCCGAAGCCGCCACCCTGCTCGACCCCAAGACCCGCGCCCTGCTGCGCGCCGCGCTGGACCAGATGTGGCAATCGGAGGGCGCGCTGCGCCAGGGCCACCCCGAGCGCGCCCTGCCCTATGCCAACAAGGCGCTGGGCTTCATCAAGCAGGTGCAGCAGGCCGAGCGCATCTACCTGGCGCGGGTCGGCACGCAGCTACCGCCGATCGACCCCAGCCGGCGCATGAGCGGCAAGCGTGACGGGCTGGTGCGCGGTGCCGATGCACTGGTCGACCGCAGCGTGGCAGACCCGCAGCCGATGGCGTTGTGGCAGGCGCTGGGCGAGCCTGCGGCGACCGCCGATGGCGCCGCGCTGGACGCCTTTGCACGCTGGCTGCCCACGCACGAAACCGCCCTCGATCGCCCGCTCGATCTGGCTGCCGCCATCGAGACCCTGCGTGCCACCCCCGACTGCGCCGCGTGCCGGCAACGCCTGCGCGCGCTGCTCTGGCCGCTGTTGGTCCGCCCGGCGGCGGCCGTGCAACCGCGCCCAGCCGCCGATGCCGGTGGCCAGCGCTATCTCGATGCGCTGCACGCACAGGAGCGCCCATGATGCCGGCCTGGAGTGTCCTGGCGGCCCTGGCCGCGATCACCGTGCTGGCCTGGTGGCGGCTGCGCCGCGCGCGCCTGCCGGTCTGGCGCAGGACCACGTTGCTGGCGCTGCAACCCGTGTGCGCGGCGCTGCTGTATTGCGCCCTGTTTCCGCCCTCGCAACCCGGCACCGCCGGCACCCTGGTGGTGGCCACCGCCGGCGCCAACGCCGCGGCGTTGCAGGCCGCGCCGGGCGACACCGTCATCGCCCTGCCGGAGGCCCCCGCCGCGCTAGGTACGGCAGAGCGCATGCCCGATCTGGCCACCGCCCTGCGCCGCCACCCTGGCATCACCCAGCTGCGCATCGTCGGCACCGGCCTGCCCGCGCGCGACCGCGACGCCGCGCGTGGCTGGCTGCTGCGCTATGCCGCACCGCCGCCGGCTCCCGGGTTGAGCGCGTTGGACACGCCCGCGCTCGCCGCGCCCGGCACCGACGTGGCGATCCAGGGCCGCATCAGCGGGCTGCGCGCCGCCAGGCTGGAGTTGCTGGATCCGGCCGGCCGCCGCGTCGAGCTGGTCGCACCTGACCCCGAGGGCCGCTTCCGTCTCACTGGCACCGTGCGCGCCGCCGGCGACAGCGTGTTCCTGGTGCGGGTGCTCGGGCCCGATGGCCGTGTCCGCGACCAGGCCACGCTGCCGGTGTCGGTGGTGGGAAGCCCGGCGGCCAGTCTGTGGATCCTGGCCGGCGCGCCACAGCCCGACCTGAAGTCCCTGCGCCGCTGGGCCAATGACGCTGGGCTGCAGTTGCACACCCAGATCGCCACCGGCGGCGGCATGCAGCTGGGCGATGCGCCGCGCCCGCTCGACCCCGCCACGCTGGACCGCAGCGACGTGCTGATCATCGACGAACGCGCGCTGGCCGCGCTATCGCGTGCGCAACGCAGCGCCCTGCACGCGGCGGTCGAACGTGGGCTTGGCGTGCTGCTGCGCTTGAGCGGGCCGCCTGATGCCACCCACCGCAGCGCGATGGCCGACCTCGGCCTGCCACTGCGTGGCGATGGCGGCACCGCGCCGTTGCAGCTCGCCTCCGTCGCCACCACGCCGCAGGCTGCCGCGGCGACTGCACGGCCGCCTGCCAACGAGACCGGCGACGCCGCAGCGGCCGCATTGCCGGTGCTGGAACGTCGCGCCGTGGCACCTGCCGATAGCGATGCCATCGCCGTCCGCCGCGCCCCCGACGGCACGCCCTACGCCTGGTGGCGCGCACTGGGCCGCGGGCGTATCGGCCTGATCGCCGTCACCGACAGCTACCGCCTGGTACTGAGCGGCCGCCCCGACCTGCACGCCGCCCTGTGGAGCCAGACGCTTGCCGCAGTGAGCCGTGCCAAACCCAACGCCCACGCCGCCATCCGCACCGGCTGGCGCAACCAGCGCATCGAGGTCTGCGGTCTCGGCGCCACCGCGCAGCTGCAGGCAGCCGATGGCAACCGCCAACCGCTGCCGCCGGCTCCCGACACCGGCACCGCCGCCTGTGCCGGCCTCTGGCCGGAGCACACCGGCTGGTATCGCTGGCAGGACGGCGAACGCCGCGGTGCGCTCTACATCCGCGCCCCCGCCGATGCGCCGGCCCTGTTCGCCAACACACAACGCAGCGCCACCCTGGCCCTGATCAACACCGGCGCATCGCCACACCCAGCACACGCCACACCGCAGCCTGGCCCGCGCTGGCCATGGTGGCTGGCGTTCGTCCTCGCTGCCGCGTTGCTGTGGTGGCTGGAGCGGTGGCGCGGCGAACGCGCGCAGCAGGCCAGCTAGGCGCTGAACATGGTCAGCGCGTCTCGCTGCGGGGGCATACGGGTGCAGCACGCGCGGGACCGACGCGTCGCCTGGAGCATGCGTGCGGCGCGCGTGGACCGCGCACGCAGCTGACACCCGTGCGTTGGACGAAGCCCGCGTGACGCTCACCGGCACGGAGCTTGGCCTATCCCTTCATCCGCCCCCTACGCGGCACCATCCCGGGGAAAGAAAGCATCTGGGTCAGTCTCCTGTGCAGCGACCACGTGGTTTCTTGGCTCGCAGTGGAGCCTACCCGCGCCGCCACACCCGGCACTGATTGTTGGCTGGCAACGCCACATCCTCGACCAGGCGTAATCCGACCGATGCCGCCAGCGCATCCACCGCTTCGGCGTCGCGGATGCCCGACGCAGGGTCGCGCTCGCGCAGCATCGCGTCGAAGGCGCGGTTGCTGTCGCTGGTGAACTGGCCATCGCGGTTGAAGGGCCCATAGATCGCCAGCACCGCTTCTGGCGCCATCACCGCCGGCAACCCGGCAAACAGCGCCTGCACCTGCGGCCAGCCCATGATGTGCAGCGTGTTGGCGCTGTAGACCGCGTCGTAACCCCGTTGCCCGTCGGCGAGCATCGGCACTGGCGGTGGCGGCGCCAGGCCGGGCGCAGGCATCAGCACGGCCTGCAGCGACACCGGCGGTGGCGTATTCGGCAAGGCCGCCTCGTCCAGCCATTGCTGCATGCCCGGCAGATGATCGGCGTGGTCGCTGGCCTGCCACTGCAGCCACGGCATCGCGGCAGCGAAATGCACGGCGTGCTGGCCGGCGCCCGCGCCGATTTCCAGCACGTGGTGGCGATCGGCGAAGTGCCGCTGCAGCACCGCAAGGATGGGATCGCGGTTGCGTGCGGAGGCCGGTGAGAAAGGTTTGGTCATGGCCCAGGTCCGGAGAGAAGGAAGGCGTTGCAATGATCGCCATTGCGGCGCGCTGCGCAGCAGGCTGCCTTGGCATGACCCGCAGACGCCTGCATGGCTGGCGGGGACTGTGGCTTACTGCGGTGACGTTCTGTGCTGGGCTGCGCGCAGCCACATGCGCGCCACCGGCATCTCGCTCACTGACGCCCAACATCGCTGGGCCGTAGGACGCAGCGGTGGCTGGACGGAGCACACCCAATCCGCTAGTTCCTGGCTGAAACGCGGGTCACCGACAGCAATGCATCGGTGTAGTGATGGCCGTTATCGGAGTGCAAGAGGGTCCCGGCCACGCGCGCCTGGTGGCCCTTCACCTGCTTGAACGCGCGCATGGTCGTCGCATCAAGGGATAGCTGCACCAGCGTGATGCCTGTTGCGGAGGGCTCGAACTCTTCACTTCCATCGGTCGCCTCGACGGTAAGCGGCGCAGCACGTTGCAGGGCCGGATACGTCACCTCTGCGCCGTCGGGTGTCAGGCCGGTGGCACTGATGAGCGTGCCTTCAAGCGTGACCTCCGGCGCGCCATATCGATATGACTGCGCACAGGCCGGCGCGGCGATGACGCAGCCCAGGATCAGCAGCAAACGCTGTACGGCTTTCATTTCACGCACTCCCTTGCCATGGCCATCAGGATGCACGCGAGGCCCTATCGCGCAGCGGGCAGCGCCTCATACGCACGCCGCACCGCGTCGGTGCCGAACTGGCGCTCCAGCCGGCGCACGATGAAGTGGCCGCGCGCCATCGCCTGGAAGTGGCGAATGAAGACCGTGTTGAGCGTGGCACCGCTCACCGCGCCCACCAGCGGCACCGCCTGCACGGCAAGCTTCTCGCCCACGTTGACCGAGAACCTGGCGGCGATGCGCGACACCAGCGAGATCAGCGCCGGTGCGCCCTTGCTGGCGAAGCCGTGCGCGGCGACATGGCGGGCAGCCGCACTGAGCTGTTGTGCCATGGCCGCGCGCACCGCGAAGTAGCCCGATTCGGCGCCATCGTCGACCGCGCTGCGGCCGCCGTGCGCCAGCACCTCCAGGCAGGCCAGCGCGGTGTCCGGGTCCTGCAGCGATTCGCCTTCGGCGCGGGCGATATCGGCGATCGAGCGCAGCATCACCGTGGTGGTCAGCGGCAGCTCCACCATCAACCCGGGCAGGCCGAAGAAGCCGCCGGCGCCACCGGCCACCGCAACCGCCAGTGTGTGGCGGGCGGTGGATGCCGGCTGTGGCGCGTCGGTCTTGCCGCGCAGGCTCAGCAGTGCCGACTTCATCGCCACCTGCAGGGCGCGGCGGGTGGCGGCATCGATGCTGCGGGTCACCAGCTTGGGCAGTCGCTTGCTGATCAGGCTCTCGATCGGCGCGCCCAGCGCGTTGGCCAGTTGGGCCGCCACGCCAGGGTTTTCCAGTAACGCATGGGCGGTGGTCAGGTCGCGCTGCGCGGCAGCGTCCATCACCGGTATCGGAAGCGTCGTCATGCCTGCTCTGCTCATCGAAGGACCGTGCCGATGGTACCCAGCGCCATGTGAGCGCTGGACGAGCGCCGCATCCGCAGATCGTACAAGGCTGCAATTGGCGGGCAAAATGCGCCATCATCGGCATCTACGCAGCCAATGCCATGGACATGAAGCACGAGATCCGCCATAGCGTCGTGATTGCCGCCGCACCGGAGGTGGTCTCCGCCGCGCTGTCCGAGCCGGCCCAACTGGCGCGTTGGTGGACGCGCGAGGTGCGCCAGGTCGACGGCCGCGTCTGCCTGGACTGGAGCGGCCACGGCTGGCGCGTGGAGCTGCGCATCGATGCCGGCGCCGACCACCGGCTGGTGTGCTGGCGCTGCGAGCGCTCCAACATGCTCGACACCAGCGCCTGGGAAGGCACGGTGATGCGCTTCGCTCTGGTCTCCATCGGCGAAGGCACGCGCGTGGACTTCGTGCAGTCCGGCTACCGCGAGTCGCCGTGCCTGGAGGTCTGCCGCCAGTGCTGGCAGTTCTTCCTCGGCAGCAGCCTCAAGCGCCATGTCGAAACCGGGCAGGGCATGCCGTATCCGGACATGCCCGATATCCGCGATCCGGCGCTGTGCTGAACCCCGGCGCCAGGCCAAGAGCGGCTATCACAACGTAGCGAGCGGTCGTCAGGTGGGCGCGCAGGAACCGGAGGGGACACGTGGTCCATGCCGCACCGAGCACCGGCCGCGCCCGCCTGGCGGTGAGCGCAGTCGGTGTGTTGGCTGCTCTCAAGCGGTGCGCGGCTGGCCCACCGACGGCGGGTTGATCAGCGGCAACTGCGCATCCACCGTGACCGGGCTGTCGGTCTGCAACAACGCACGCGCTTCGGCGTCGCTGGCCACCGCCGGCGGCGAACCGCGCAGCGGAAGGCCGGCGGTTTCGCGCACGAACAGCATCGTCACCAGGCCGATCGCCGCCGCGCCCATCAGGTAATACGCCGGTACCAGCGGGTCGCCGGTGCGTTCCACCAGCCAGGCGGTGACCAGCGGCGTGGTGCCGCCGAACAAAGACACCGAGACGTTGAAGGCGATCGACAGGGCGCTGTAGCGCACCGGGGTGTAGAACAGCGCCGGCAGCGTGGACGGCATCGAGCTGGTGAAGCACACCAGCGCCAGGCCCAGCAGCATCAGCCCTGCAAAGATCAACCCATCGTGTCCGCTGCCGATCAGCAGCAGGCACGGAATCGCCAGCGCAAACAGCGCACTGCAGGCACCGATGATCATCGGGCGGCGGCCCAGCCGGTCGCTGAACAGGCCGCCGACGATGTTGAGCGGCATCATCACCAGCATCACCAGGATGATCAGCAGCAAGCCCTTGCTCTGGGCATAGCCCATGGTGACGCTGAGGTAGCTGGGCATGTAGGTCAGCAGCATGTAGTCGGTGACGTTGAACACCAGCACCAGGCCCACGCACTTGAGCAGCTGCGGCCAGTGCAGGCGCAGCAGCGTCGCCAGGCCCTGGCCGGCGGTCTCACGTTCGCGCTGCTCCGATTGTTCGGTATAGGCGCGAAATGCCGGGGTTTCTTCCAGTTTCACGCGCATGTACAGGCCCAGCAGGCCGAGCGGGCCGGCGATCAGGAACGGCACGCGCCAGCCCCAGTCCAGCATCTGCGCCGGGGTCACGCTCATGTGCAATGCCGTCACGGTGGCGGCACCGGCGATATAGCCGCCCAGCGTGCCGAACTCCAGCCAGCTACCCATCAGGCCGCGATTGCGGTCGGTGGCGTATTCGGCGATGAAGGTGGCCGCGCCACCGTATTCGCCGCCGGTGGAAAAGCCTTGCAACAAGCGCGCGAGCAACAGCAAGGCCGGTGCCCACAGGCCGATCCTGTCGTAGGACGGAATCAGCCCGATGCTGAAAGTGCCCAATGCCATCAGGATTATCGTGGCCGCCAACACCTTCTGACGCCCGTAGCGGTCGCCCAGCGGGCCGAACACCATGCCGCCGATGGGCCGCACCAGGAACGCCACGGTGAAGGTGGCGAAGGTAGCGATCAACTGCGCGGTGGGGTTGCTGACTGGAAAGAACACCTGGCCCAGCGTCACCGCCAGGTAGCCGTAGACGCCGAAATCGAACCACTCCATCGCATTGCCCAGCGCTGCCGCGCCAACGGCCTTGCGCAGCATGCCGCGGTCCACCACGGTGACCTCGTCCAGTTGCAGCTGGCGGCGGCGTTTGAACCAGCCAAAGTGCGATCGAATCGCGTGCGTGTCGTGCATGTGCAATCTCCAGAAACGGCCACCGCTACCTGCTCGTCCTGGCAACGCACAGAACACGGCCCATCACACGCACGGCATCAGCACATGCATCGCAACAGCCGGAGGCATTCCCGGACGGCCGCGTCAACTCAGCGGCGCTGCGGGACAGATAACCAAAGGAATGGGCGTACACCCAAGGACTTGATCAAGGCGCGATGTTACACCAGCGTGCAAATCGCTGCAGGCGCGACCGCGCAAAGTGCGTGGACCATGCGATCGGCGCCGACCTGTATGCGCAGCGCTGTCAGTAGCCAGAAGAGAATGCGCCGGCTGCGCAGTCGATTGTCAGCTGCCAGTAGCGTTTGATCACGTGCACCGCGCATCGCAAGCCATATGACACATCAGAGCTCAGTTATCCACGCCAGAACGTTTCCCGTGTTGAGAAGATTTACCACTCAACGCGGTGTCACCGCGTATCCAACGCCGACAGCAGGTCCTGCAGATCCTCGCGCGTCTGCGGGCGCACGGCACGCGCTATTTCTTCCCCATCGCGCAACAGGATCACCGTTGGCCACAGCTTGACGTGGAAAGACCGTCCCAAAGGCCGCCCCTTTCCATCTTCGACCTTGCGGTAATCCACTGCGTTGTCACCGCCCAGCAGTTTCTGCAGCAGCGGCTGCGCGGCAATGCAGTGCCCGCACCAGTGGGTGCCGAATTCCAGTACCTGCAAGCCGGGCTGCGCGTCGACGGCGCTGCGTTCCGGTGCCTGCGTGGCGTATTCGCGAACAAACCCCATCGGCGCCGCCTCCGTGACTGAGCGTGATTGATGCAGACAGCCTGCCGCCTTTCCGCGCCTGGCATGCGCTCAGACACTGATCATCCGCACCTTCGATGCGCAGTCCAGCCGCGGCTGGCATTGGCAAGGCATCTGACACATTTTTTCTGGCGTTCGCTACGCCACGCGTCTGTGCGTAGCGTCGCCCATATTGCGCAAGCCTCGATCGTCAGGCAGGTGCGGTAAGCAACGAAGAAACAGAAAGTGATTCAACTGTTGCCCCGCCCAGGCCCCAACCGCGCCGCCTTGCATGCAACCTGAAGAGGACATCGCCCTCAGGACAACGCACGCTGGATATCTTCCAACGGCAGGTTGGTCAGGTCCTTGGCCAGGTCGCCCACCAGGCGCTGCTGGGTTTCCTTGTGCAGCAAAGGCCGCACGCGGCCCAGGGTGGTCGGATCGGCAACCAGCACCAAGTGTGCGTATTCGTGCTTCAGGGCACCATCGTTCAGAGCCTGCGACAGTTGCTTGGCGAAGGTCATTTCGTCCAGGTCCGTCTCGGTGAGATCGCGCGGTGCCTTGCCGGCCGGGCCTTCGTCATCGACGTTTTGCACGTCGGTACGCGCATGCTGGCGCAGGACCAGCTTTGCTTCGTTGCCGGTGTTGGTGAACCAGCGCGCTTCGCCGCCGTCGGCGACCACTACCAAGGCACCCTGAGGAATTTGCAGACTCATCCGATGTTCTCCTGATCTCTGTCGGCACGGCACGTGCTGCACCGCGTCGACTTCCAACCTAGGTGAGACGATGTAAGCGTTGCGCCTAGCCAGCGTCAGCGTGGCGTTAGCGCGCGGTGGCCGAGGCAGGCGCGGGCAGCCCCAGATGCAGGCTGAAAAAGCGCGTGACCACGCGCAATGCCTGCCGGCTTTCGGGCGATGCAACGCGTGCGGGCTGACCCGCGGCGCGTGCGCTGCACCCGCGCGCGCAGCCACTACGGCTGTTTTTGCCCCGGGATCGAGGTGGGCGTGCCCAGCGCGTCCTGCACGTACAGGCGTTTGATCAGCACAAATCCCACCACCGTCAGCGGCGCAGCCAGCAGCACGCCGGCCGGGCCGAGCAGGATGCCGATGCCGAACAACGAGAACAGCATCAGCACCGGCGGCAGGTCCACGGTGCGCTGCTGGATCAGCGGGATCAGCACATTGCCTTCGATCTGCTGCACCACCACGAACAGGGCGGCCGTGGCCAGCGCCATCTGCGGACTCACGGTGAAGCCCAGCAAGATCGCGGGAATCGCCGCCACGATCGGGCCGACGATCGGCACGAAGTCCAGCAACCCGGCGATGATGCCCAGTGCCAGCGCTCCGGGGATCCCCAACGCCCACAGGCCCAGGCCGGTGAGCACGCCCACCACCGCCATCGCCAGCAGCTGGCCGCGCAACCACAGCCGCAGGGCAGTGCCGCTGGCCTGCAAGGCGTCGTCGGTGGATGCCCGTACATGCGCCGGCAGCAACAGCAGCACCCCGCGCCGGTACAGCTGCGGCTGGCCGGCCAGGTACACCGCGCCGGCCAGCACCAGAAACAGGTTGGCCACGCTGCCGGTGAGACCCAGCGCAAACGCACCGGCGCGTGGCGCCAGGTTGGACACGCGTGCCGGCGCCTGCCGGGTCAACTCGTCCAGCGCCGGTCCCAGCGGCCCGGCCGCGATCCAGTCGTGCAGCCGCGTCCATGCCTGCGGCAAGGTGCGTTGCAACGCGCCCACTTCCGAGGCCAGCTGCGAGCCGAACAGCCATAGCAAGGCGGTGAATCCCAGCGCGAGTACGATGACCACCACCGCCAGCGCCCAACCGTCGGACAGGCGCGTATGGCGTGTCACCCAACTGGTCAGCGCGCGCAGCAGGACCGCCACCACGATCGCGCCGAACACCATCAGCAGCAGGTCCGAGAGGGTCCACAGCAACCATGCGCAGCCCACCAGGGCCAGCACCACGATCACGCGGACGACAAAGGCACGAAGCTCGGAAGAGGGCATATGCAGCTCACACCAAAAACGGCCGACAGCCTAGCGAGCACGACGAGAAGGCCATGTGCCCGCGCGGCGCGTGACCGGCGGTGATGCCGGCGCCGCAGGCACACCGCCGTCGTACGCCGCTGCAGGCACCGGCACGCTCGGCAGCGCCGCTGGCCTGTCAGGCGACGGCGCCGCGCCCGGCCTGCAGCTGCTGCACCGCCTGCAGCGCCGAGCGGGCCAGCGGCGTGGGCAAGGCGTCCAGCGCGAACCAGCCGATGTCGTGCAAGACGTGCGGCTCGCGCAGCTGCGCCTGTTCGCTGCCTTCGATGCGGGCCACATACACCGGCGCCACCCAGTGCTGCGGCGGGTCCATGTCCGGTTCGAAATGGCTGACCACGCACAGCACCCGTTGCGGATGTACCTGCAGGCCGGTTTCTTCCAGCACCTCGCGCACCACGGTGGCCTCCACCGTTTCCATCCAGTCCACCTTGCCACCGGGCAGGCCCCAATGCCCCTGCTCGGGCGCACGTCCGCGCAACACCAGCAGCAAGCGGCCATCGCGGCGCCGGATGACGGCACCGCAGCCAACGCGCGGGCGCAACTCGGAGGTCAGGGACATCGGGAATCTCGCAGAACCGGGCACGCAAGTGTCCCAGATGTGAGGCACGCGGGTAACGCATCGCGGCCAGGCGATGCCTGCGCGCACCGCATCAGGTGCCGTGCCGCCGGCAGTCGCCGATCCAGGCCGCGAGTGTGATCCTGCAACGCACAGGCCGTGACCTGTCGCTGACGCTGCTTTAGCGCCGCACCGGCGAGCATGCCCATCTTCCGCGCCGAGGCGCGCATTGCTGGAGGTGGCATGTCTCGTATCGTGGTGATCGGTGGACATGGCAAGGTCGCACGTCTGCTCACGCCGTTGCTGGCGCGCGCGGGGCACCAGGTCACGGCACTGTTCCGCAATCCCGAGCATGCAGCCGATGTGGTGGCCGATGGCGCCACGCCGCTGGCGTTCGACATCGAGCATGCCGACACCGATGCCATCGCCACGCAACTGGCCGGCCACGACGTGGTGGTGTGGTCGGCCGGTGCCGGCGGCGGCGATGCCGCGCGTACCTACGCCGTGGACCGCGATGCGGCGATCCGCTCGATGCAGGCTGCCGACCAGGCGCGCGCGCGTCGCTACGTCATGGTGTCCTACCTCGGCGCCGGGCTGGAGCACGGCATCGGGCCGGACGACCCCTTCTTCGCCTATGCCCAGGCCAAGGGCGCCGCCGATGCGCATCTGCGCGGCACCGCGCTGGACTGGACCGTGCTCGGCCCCGGCCGCCTGACCCTGGATGCGCCCACCGGCCGCATCACCCGCGACCCCGGCAGCGACGCCGACGGCAGCGTCTCGCGCGCCAACGTGGCCCAGGTGATTGCCGCCGCGCTGGCGACGCCGGCCAGCATCGGCAAGACCATCGGCTTCATCGATGGCCAGACCCCGATCCAGCAGGCGCTTGCACAGCTGGACTGAACGGCAGGCGGTGTCCGGTGCGCAGTGGCGCTGCGGTCTAACGATTTCCTAAAGCCGGCATCGGCATAGTCGCCAGTGCCGCTCTTGTGGAGATCGCTGATGTCTGCGTTCGTTCCGCCGCGCCGTGCCGGGATCCTGCCGCCCTACCTGCTGGACCATGTTGCTCAGGCAGCACCCGAACATGCCCGTCGTTGCGCGCTGTTGTCGCGTCAGGTCACCGCGCAGTTGCGTCGGCAGCGTGCGCTGGGCCTGCCGGCGCGAGCCGATGACGCGTCAGCGCCAGCCGCACAGGCCGCGCACGCGGTGCAGCGCAGGATCTACGACACCAGCCAAGGCACTACTCTGCCCGGCACGCTGGTGCGCGCCGAGCGCGCCGCCGCCACCGACGATGTCGCCGTCACTGGGGCCTATGAATACCTGGGCGCCACCCACGACATCTACCAGACGGTCTACGGGCGCAATTCCATCGACGATGCCGACATGCCGCCGATCGGTACCGTGCATTACCACCGCGGTTACGACAACGCGTTCTGGAATGGCAAGCGGCTGGTGTTCGGCGATGGCGACGGGGAGGTCTTCAATCGCTTCACGATCGCGTTGGATGTGATCGGCCACGAACTCACACATGGCGTTACCGAACGCACCGCCAATCTGATCTACCAGGGCCGGTCCGGCGCGTTGAACGAGTCGGTGTCGGACGTGTTCGGCAAGCACTACACCTTGCGCCAGAGCGCGCAGGACGCCGACGGGATCGTCGGCGCGGGGTTGTTGCTGCCGGGCATCCAGGGCGCGGGCCTGCGCTCGATGCGCGCACGCGGTACCGCCGACGATGACCCGGCCCTGGGCAAGGACCCGCAACCGGCGACCATGGCCGGCTATGGCGACACGCAGGAAGACGATGGCGGAGTGCACTACAACTGCGGCATTCCCAACCACGCGTTCTATCGCGCGGCAGTGGCGATCGGCGGCGCGGCCCGGGAGACGGCCGGCCGCATCTGGTATCGCACCCTCACCGGCAGCGCGCTGACCGCCAAGGCAGACTTCGCCACCTTGACAGCGCTCACCGTCAGCGCGGCCAGCGCCGACTACGCTGCGGACAGCGACGAGGCACGTGCCGTCCACCAGGCCTGGCGCGACGTGGGTGTGCCCGGATGAGCGCGCAACGGCCGCCCGTGGAGGCAGGCGTGACCCTGCGCCTGGCCCGCGAGGGCGGCGTGGCCGCGTTCCCGGCCATGCGCCGCGAACGCCAGCTGGTGATGGACGACCTGGACGATGCGCAGCGCCTGCAGCTACGCAGCCTGCTGGACCAATGCCTGGCGCATGCCTTGCCGCCGCCGCAGGCCGGTGGTGGCGACCGCCGCTATTTCAGCATCGCCTGGGAGGGTGCCAGCGAACCGTTGCGTATCCCCGAAGAACATACGCCGGCCGAAATCGTGCGGCTATGGAAACAGGGCACGCTGTAGCGACGGATGTACTCGTGCGGCAAGCGGTTGTCTGATCGGTCTCTGCGGTTGACAGTGTGGTTCGTGGGTTGATCGTCCAGCACGCTGCCCGTCACCTGTTGCCACGGGTGTTTCTGTCACCGGCCGTGCAACGCGAGCGCTGGGCTGTGTTTGACCCGTGCTGAAGTCCCCGCACTACAGCACCCCGTGCCTGTAGCGTCGGCAGGCCACGCCAACGTTGATCGCCTGACCTCGCGTGCACTGGTCGTCTGCAACCTGCCCGGCACGAGCTGCCTGCGTGCTGCGGCAACGTCTAGCGCCTATGGGAAAACGGGCGCCACACGTGGCGCGGTGTCCGTCGCGCGCGAAGGTTGCCCACTCGAATGCACCGTGCCGCACTGTCAGGCCCTACCGACGATGAGTGCATCGCCCCGTGTGCCCTGGGTGACCTTGAACGTCCTCGCCACAAGCCGCCGGCGTCCCTTGGCAGCATCTCCCTCCGCGCAAGGCAAAACGGACACCACGCCTGGCGTGGTGTCCGTGAAAGTGGTCCAACTGCGGATGCCTGCACCCTTTAAGCTGCCTAGATGCTCTAGAACTGCACAGCTGGTGACGCATAGTGATGGCCGGTGCGTTAGCGTGACGTGCAGCGCAGTGGTCAGCTTGAAGACACGTCGCGCATTGCTGCGTTGCAGCTTGTCGCGCGTGCATACTTGCGATCTCGCCTCCCAGCACTGCGTTGGTGGCGGCACAGGGCACGCCGTTGCCAGCAGCGGGACCACAGCCGCATCCAATCACCACGGTGCCGCGCACAGCAATCCCCCGGTCCACTCGTGCCGCCGCCGATAGCAAGGCGGCGGCAAGGGCACTGGAACTAGCGCTGGTATCTACGCAGCCAGACGTGGCGCGAACCACACCAACCCGGACAAGCCCGTGTCAGGCCTGCGGCTGCGCTTCCAGCAGATGCGCCAGCAAGGTCAGCGAATCCTGCCAACCGAGATAACAGACGTGCAGCGGAATCTGGTCGGGAATCCCTTCCTGCACCACGTGCAGATCGGTGCCGCACGGCAGCGCGTGCAGCTGCACGGTGGTCAGCATGGTGCCCGGCAGGGACGGGTCGTCGAACACATCGTTGTAGCGCAGCAAGGCGCCAGGCTGCAGCTCCAGCTAGGTGCCGCCGAAGGCATGGTGCTGCCCGCTGGCAAAATGGGTGAAGGCCATGCGGAAAGTGCCGCCAACATGCGCGTGCATGTGCTCGATGCTGCCGGTGAAGCCGGCCGGCGGCAGCCACTTGACCATCGCATCGGCATCCAGGAAGGCGCGGTAGACCAGCCCGCGGCTGGCGCGTAACACACGGTGTAGCCTAACGGTGGACATAACCACTCGCTCGGCCGGCAGTGGACGTTGCGCATGCTACCGGGCAGTGGCGACAGCGCGCAGGTGCAGGGCGACCGGGCGCAACGCCTCTGGCCTGCACCCTGCCTCGCCTGCACAACGCGGACCCGCGGTGTGCCAGGTCGCGCAGGTACGGCACCGGCCAAGCGTTCGCGACCTGGCGGCGGGCGCGCGCCCACTCCACATTGCCGCCGCGCCCGCCATCGCCGATAGTCGCGGCACTGAGTCAGACAATCGCCCATGATCCTCGCCACCGTGTTGCTGCTTGTTGCCGGCCTTCTCGCTGTCGCGATGATCGTCGGCGCCGTCGTCTGGATGCGGATGCGCCAGCGCGCGCAGGACCCTGCCACGCCGGCGTCGACCGGCAGCACGGCGCCCATCGCACCGGCGCCCGCAGCGGAGCCGGTCGCGGTCCAAGAACAGCAGGTCGAACCGCAACCACGGTCGTCCCAGCCGGTGGCCGCCCCCGTGCAGGACGCGCCACCGCCGATGCGCCCGTTGCTGCGACGCATGTACGCCGTGATGATGGACACCCCGTCGCTGGCCGATGACAGCCTGCCCACCGACCCGGCACAGCTGGCGGTGCTGGAGGCAGTGGGCGGTGCCCTGGCGCATGTCGACCTGCGTCCGCAGTTGTTGCCGCGCCGCCCGCACCTGTTGCCGCAGCTGATGCGCGCGGTCAACGACCCGGACGCCTCCGGGCGCGGCATCGCCGCGATCATCGCGCAGGACCCGGCGCTGGCCACCAACCTGCTGCGCATCGCCAACAGTGCGCTGTATCGCCCGCAAGGCGCCCCGCTGGAAAGCCTGGAACGGGCGGTGGTGCATATCGGCACCGAGGGCGTGCGCCAGATCGTTGCCGCAGCGGTCATGCAGCCGGTGCTCAGCCTGGACGGCGGCCTGTATTCGCGCCTGCCGGCCGCGGTGTGGGACTACGCCCTGCGCACCGCCACGGCGGCCGCCGCCTACATGCGCGGACGCGGCGGCGACACCTTGTCGGCGCAGCTGGCCGGCCTGCTGCAGGGCCTGGGCGCGGTGGTGATCCTGCGGGTGTTGCGCGATGCCTATGCAGAGCGCCCCGGCCTGCCCTACAGCCTGGAGGTGGCCGCCGCGCTGGTCCAACGCCACACCGTCGCGGTGGCCAAGACGATCGCCACCACCTGGGACCTGCCGCTCGTGCTGGGCACCGCGCTGGACGAACAGCGCCCCGAACACGACGCCACCCTGCTGGCCACCACGCTGGGCCGCGCATTGCGCTACGGCCGCCTGGCCGCCGCGCTGGCGATGCTCGCTCGCCATGGCGCCGAGCACGAAGACCACGCCCTGGGCGTGCTCGCCACGCTGGAGCCGGACGACGCCGCCAACGCGGCGTTGTGGCAGCGGCTGGTGGCGGCGAGCGTGGAGTGACTGCACCCTATCTGATCCGGCAACCGGGGTATCGCCGCCGGCGTCGGTGTCCCTGGCTACAGCGGCAACGGCAGCCACACCTGCGCGTTGCGCTGCCATGTATCGCCCACGCCTGTCCTCAGGGCCCTGAGGCAATCAGTTCCTTCACCCGCGCCGTCAGCACGCTCACGCTGAAGGGTTTGGTCAACACCGCCATGCGCGGTTCCAGGTGGTGGTCGTCCAGTAGCGCGTTCTCGGCAAAGCCGGTGATGAACAGCACCTTGAGGTCGGGGCGATGCGCACGGCTGGCATCGGCCATCTGGCGGCCGTTCATGCCACCGGGCAGGCCGACGTCGCTGATCAACAGGTCGATGCGCACCTCCGACTGCAGGATGCCCAGGCCGGCCACGCTGTCGCCGGCTTCGATCACGGTATAGCCGAGTTCCTGCAGTATTTCGCCCAGCAGCAACCGGATGGACGGTTCGTCGTCGACGATCAGCACCGTCTCGCCAGCATCGGTGGGGGTCAGTTGCAGCGGCTGTTCGTGTGCATCGGTGTGCGCCGCATCGCCCAGATGCCGCGGCAGATAGATGCTCACCCGCGAGCCCTTGCCCACGTCCGACTGGATGCGTACCTGGCCGCCGGACTGCTTGGCAAAGCCGTAGATCATCGACAACCCCAGCCCGGTGCCCTCGCCCAGCGGCTTGGTGGTGAAGAACGGGTCGAACGCGCGCGCCACCACGTCCGGTGGCATGCCGGTGCCGGTATCGCTGACGCACAGCGACAGGTATGGGCCCCGGCGCATGCCCAGTTGCCGCGCCAGGTCGTGGTCGATCCAGTGATTGCTGGTGTCGATGCGCAGCTGCCCGCCATCGGGCATGGCATCACGTGCGTTGATGCACAGGTTGAGCAGCGCATTTTCCAGCTGCGAGGCATCCACCAGTGCTGGCCACAGCACCGGGTTGGGCACGCTCTCCACCCGGATGCCCGGCCCCACGGTGCGCTGCACCAGTTCCAGGATGTCGCCGATCAGCTGGCTGACATCGGTCGGCTTGGGCAGCAGCGTCTGCCGCCGCGCAAACGCCAGCAGCCGGTGCGTCAGCGCCGCCGCACGCGTGGTGGCGCCCTGCGCGATGCCCAGGTAGCGCGGCAGCTCGGCAAAACGCTGCTGCTCCACCCGCAAGGTCATCAATTCCAGCGCACCGGAAATACCGGCCAGCAGGTTGTTGAAGTCGTGCGCCAGGCCGCCGGTGAGCTGGCCCACCGCTTCCATCTTCTGCGATTGCCGCAGCGCCTCTTCCACCACCATCAGCTCGCTGGTCCGTGCGGTGACACGCTGTTCCAGCGTCTGGCTCAGCTCGCGCAGCGCGGCCAGGGCGCGGTCGCGCTCTTCGGACAAGGCGTGGCGCGCGTCGATATCCAGCAACACACCGGGAAACCGCAGCGGCGTGCCGTCCGGCGCACGGTCCACCCGGCCGTTGGCTTCCAGCCAGTAGTAATGGCCATCCCGGCGCCTGACCCGGTACTGGTGCGCATAGGCGCCACCGCGCGCCAGCGCTTCGTTGATCGCCGCGCGCAGGCCATCGCAGTCGTCCGGATGCACGTTGGCGATCACCGTTTCCAGCGGCAAGCCGGTCCGGCTGCTGGATGGATCGAAGCCGAAGTTCTCGGCAAACGCCTCATCCACGGAAAACGCGTCGTTGGGCAGGTCCCAGGTCCAGGTGCCGATGATGGCCCCGGCCGCCAGCGCCAGCTGCACGCGCTCGGCATTGCGGCGCGCGGCGACTTCCGCCTCCAGCGCCCGATCGCGCTCGGTGGTGCGGTTGACCACCTCATGCACCAGATGCGAGTTCTCGTCGCTCAGCATCGCGTTCTGGATGTCGCGGTGCCGCTCGGCCGCCACCTGCGCGGTGGTTTCGATGGCGATGTTGAGCAACCCCACGATGCTGCCGTCCTCGCCGCGGATGGGCGAGGCGGTCGTATTCCAGTAGGTGGTTTCGTGCACGCCATTGCGCAGCATCGGCAAGGCGACCACGCCCTGACCGTAGCCCTCGCCGGTGTGCATCACCCGCGCGAAATCCTCGGCGATCGGCGCGTAGGTCTCGCCCCACACCTCGGCCACCGGCTGCCCCAATGCACCCGGGTGCCGGTCGCCCAACGACTGCAGGTACACATCGTTGTAGAGCAGGCGCAGCTGCGGCCCCCACAGCACCGCACCCAGCAGCTTGGCGTTGAGCATTGTCGACACTGCCGAGCGCAGCGATTGCGGCCAGGTGTGCGGGTCGCCCAGCGGCGTGGCGGCCCACTCGTGTGCGCGCATGGTCGCGCCCATGACCCCACCACCGGACAGAAACTCCAGGCCACTCGGCGCAACGACAGTGTGGGCTGTACTCACGTGACGGCCGTGCCTGGTAGGAAGTGGCGGCATTGTGGCATGCACGCCTGGGCAGAATGCGGTCGCAGGGGACGGGGCATCGACCAAAACCAACGCGTTAACCTGGAGCAGCTGAAAAGACGACTGTGCCCACGGCCGGGCGGGCGCGGCCGGTGCCCAGAGTCGGCATGTAGCACGCGTACGCTGCGGTCCTCCACTCCGTCCACACTCACCTGACGACTGCTCGCCACGCTTTGTCAGCCACTCTAATCCAGCGCTGCGTGGCGGGCGGCAGGCAGGCAACGGCTGGCGCCCTGATCGCCCCCTGCGTTTGCGTGCACCGTGCCGCCACCGGGGTAGACCAACCGGGGGAGGGGGCGGCGGCGCCGTCCCGGCGTGCACTCCCGGGCATAGGCATGCGCGCTCGTTGCAATGCGGCGAACGCCGGCTGCCCGCAGCGCGGCGTGTCCGCCCGCGGCTTGGCTGGGCAGCACTGCGGGCCGTGTGGTTGCACGAGTAGAGCTTCACGCGCTGACGGCACGGTGTAACGGCAGCTGAGCGCGGCGGACGCGAGCGCACGCCATGCTCACACAGGCATGCACAGACTGGCCGCGTTCCCCAACACTATGCGAGACATCCCATGGATAAGAACCGTATCGAAGGTGCCGCCAAGCAGGTCAAGGGTTCGGTCAAGGAGACGGTTGGTCGCGTGACCGGCAACAAAAGCACCGAACTGGAAGGCGCCGCCGAGAAGAACGTCGGCAAGGTGCAGCGCAAGGCTGGCGAAGTGGCCGACAAGGTGCGCGACGCATCGAAGCAGCCGCGGCACTGAGTTCGGGGCTCACAAGCAACCTCGCGCCTCACAAGCAACTTCGCAGAACGCCCCGACCTGATCGGGGCGTTTTGTTTGCGACGGGTGTTATCCACTCGGGATAACGCATGTCGGGCGTCGATCGATCAGGACGCCACAGCGTCGTAGCCAGCCGCCGTGAACTCGATCAGGCAATAGCCATGCCCGAATGGGTCTGCCATCGCAGCGATGCGGCCCCATGCGTTGTCGCGGATCGCCTGCTCTTGCGTCGCTCCAGCGGCAATGGACTGCGCGACGGCATGCGCAAGGTCGTCGACAACGAAATCCAGGTGGACGGGTGTCCAGTGGCGTTCGTAGCATCTTGGCTGATCCGCGTGCGAGACCGCCTGCGTGCCTGCCGCCTTCGCCAGAAGATAGAGCCTGGACGAAGCGCCAATCAGCTCAACCGCGTCCTTGCCGAACCGGCGCGCGGGACGAAGTGCAAAGGCAGCGCAATAAAAGCGTTCGGCAGCTTCGATATCGTCGACGTCGATGTTGACGAGGATGTCGGACATGGCACCTGTTCCCTAGGTTGGCGATCTACAGAGCTGGGATGAATAACTGCACTGCTTTAGGCATCATGCGCAAGCATGCCTATTTGTCGACGTGCTTCTCCTGCTCGGACGCAGCCTTTGAGCATGTCAAGCGATCAGGAGACCGTGGCTTTGCCGGGGCGGATCAACTCAACGTCAAGAAATCTATCGAAGATCGGGCGTTGACAGCCCTTGTTAGCACGGCTAACCTCGCAACCTCAACCGTGAAGCCAGGGCAAGCGAGTCAGCCGATGATCACCGCACGTATTGCCGCCTCGCTTTCTTGGTACCACTGCTAAGCCGTGTAATACATGCGATCAAGTGTTGGGCAAGCTGTCAATTTGGCAAACTCGTCCCGCGTTGAAGAGTGCCGGATTTGTTGCATCTCCCACATTCAAGCCGGTTGGTCAGCTTGAGAACTGGCACTATGCAAAGTTTGCGGAAGGCGGTAAGAGCGGAAACATCGTTGTGTCCGTAGTTCCGCAGAATAGTGCCGCCGGCACATCTGGCCAGATGTGCATTAAATCCATCACCATGCTGAATGGCCGGCAAGACGCTAATGGACGCGCTGATTCACAGCAGTAAGCTCAAAGCCGCATAGCCCCCACCGCCAATCATAGGTCCGAGTGAATCGATTTGATGGCAATCGAGAGTTTCACAAGTAGGCTACGTATGCGCACGAAGTAGCTGACGCCGCCTCCAGTTTCCTAAAGTAGGATGACTAGCCCGCATGGACGATTGCTGATGAGACGGCGGTCTCAACTTGCAAGTGCAACACGTGAGTTGAATTGAGCGATCTCTTCTTCCAGCGCCTGGTTCGGCGTCTTCCAGCCAAGCGTCTGCCGTGGCCGGGCGTTCATCAGGTCGGCGACGTTGTTGAGATACTCCTGGCTCGCCTTGGACAAGTCCGCGCCTTTTGGCATGAACTGGCGCAGCAGGCCGTTGGTGTTCTCATTGCTGCCGCGCTGCCAGGGCGCATGTGGATCGGCGAACCAAAGATCGATGTTGAGCCGCTTCATCAGCTCTGGATAACACGTCATCTCGGTTCCGCGGTCATAGGTGAGGCTTCCCAGTAGGAAACGCGGCAGCTTCTTCATCTGTCGCGTGAAGCCCTCCAGCGCATCCTGTGCAGTACAGCCATCCATCTTGCACAGCACCACAAAGCGCGTCTTTCGCTCCACCAGCGTGCCTACGCACGAGCGGTTGAAAGCCCCTTTGATCAGGTCGCCTTCCCAGTGCCCAGGAATCAAGCGCTGCGCCACCTCTTCAGGCCGATGGACGATACGCAGCTCCTCCGGCACCCACGTGCGCTTGGCAGCGGTTGTACGGCGCAAGCCTCGCGTCGGCTTGTGCTGACGAAGCGCCTCCACAAGCTCTTTCTTCAAACCACCACGCGGATGCGCGTAGATAGCGGCGTAGATTGTTTCGTGACTCACGCGTTGACTTGGATCATCCGGATGCATGGCCTTGAGCTTGGCAGCAATTTGCTGGGGCGACCAACGATACAGAACCAAGTCGTCACGCACCTGCTGAAAGAGCGCACTGCCTTCAACAAGCCGGCGCCTTCGAACGCACGCTCTGCGGCGCAGCCGATAGTTGCTGGCTGCGCTGGTTGCCGCATAGACAGGTTCGCCCTGTCGCCTTATCTCGCGCGACAGGGTGGACGCACTGCGATTGAGTCGCCTTGCAATGGAGTTGATGCTCATTCCGTTACCGAGTTCAATTTGAAGCAAAGCGCGTTCTTCGGAACCCAGGTGCCTGTACTGTGTGCCCATGCCGCTACCCTACGTCAAGGCGGGGTGTTGCACTTGGAAGTTGAGTCTAAGGACCCTCAAGAGCTGCGTTAATCTCACTTCTCGTCCTCGGCCAAAGCATGCTTTCTGCATGTGCGCATACGCCTGCCAACCCAACCTCGCCACTACCAGAAGAGCCACGCGCAATGACAACGCCTGAGACCTCGACGGTCAATCCTACGCTTAGCGCTGTTGAAATTGGCGAGAGTTTTTTGAAGTTGCTCCAAGGCTTGGAGTCCAGAAAAGATTTGACAGTTGAGCGGGTACGTGAAGTCACCGGAGTTTCTTTGAGAAAAGTCTCTTTCCCATCCGAAAATCTTGATTCGTATATCTATGGCCAAGCGCTTGGCAATGGTTGGAGCTACTCACTGGAACTCATCCCCGAGTCTCGCTCACTGAAGCAGGGGATAAGCCTGTCTTTCATCAACGAAGAGAATGAGGATTCCAGGCTGGAGGACAATTGCATCGATTTTGAGAGATACAAGAATTCGCTGGTGGAAGCTGGATTCGTCGATTCGCCTGTGTAAGGTGAGATTGGTCAATCACAGAGCTGGCGGCTTTCTAAATTTGCGAAAGACGGAAGTGATAACAATACCTGATTAGCCCCATCCCTCAGCCATGGAAGTTGCTTGCCATACGCAAAACGCGTTCTGGGCAAGGTGTGCAGCGCAGCAGCGCCGTCGCCAGCCGCGG
>NZ_CM002139.1:316009-326228 GCF_000454545.1 Xanthomonas cassavae CFBP 4642 | reverse complement strand
TGTTGATGCCCATCTCCCACCTGCGTTGTATTCACGTGGGACCATTGTCCAACCGACTCGTCGCAAATCCTGCAACTGCCGGCTGAGCGATGGGGCTAATCAGGTAACAATATTGTTATCTCGATCGTTCCACAGAACGAGACGCCTGGTTCGCTTGGTAGGCTCTGCGTCAAATCAATTGGCACATTGAACTAAACAAGGCCGGATGCTGAAGACGCTCTCCAATCAAAAATTTAATTAGCGTTAGCTTAGTTTTTCAGGGCCTGTTGTTACCAAAGATGAACTTGCACAGCTGCTCAGAGCATGCTTACCAAGCTTTCTTTCTTACTAAACCCGTCTTTAGGATCTGCTATGCGCTTCCCCCGAACCGCCCTGTTATTCCTAGCCGCACTCTGTGGGATTGCAATAAGTTCTTGTGCTCATACAGCAGCCCACCCCCTGAAGCCGTTTCCGAAGGAGCACGCTGACATGACTTTGCCGGAGGCCGTAACGGCCAATAAAATTACGCTTAGCGTTGAAGAAATCGGTAGTCGTTTCTTGAAGTTGATCGAGGGGCTCGATTCTCTCGATGATCTTAACCCCGGCCGCATTCGGGAGGTGATGGGGATTACGCTAAAGAAAGAAGAACCTGGAGAATTATCGGTAGGGTACTGGAGCGTCGATCTTGGGGATGGGTGGCGATATGCGTTCACCTATGTTCCTGGATCGCCGTCGCTCCTGAAAGGCGTGAACCTGGCTTTCCAGCACGTTGAAAATGATTGGTCTGAGATGTCGGCTGCGTGTGCACTTGACTTTGATCATTATGACAAGGCCCTTAAGGCGATGGGCTTTACTGCGTCGCCTACTTACGGGCCGATTGGTCAGCTTGAGGATTGGCGTTATGTAAAGTTTGCGAAAGATGGGGTTGGAGGCAACATTGTTATCGCCATTATCCCGAGGAATGTGGTGGTACGTGAGCCCGGCCGGCTTTGCGTCAAATCTATCGGTACGTTGAACTAATCGACGAGGAACGAACGATGGCAGCCACTAGCCCCCAGCTCGAAGCGGCACTCGCACGATTCTCTGCCAATCCTGGCGTTACTCAGAACCAAGCAAAGCAGCTGCGCACGGCAATCATTTCCGATTCCACACTGCTTAGACAGTTCGAGCAAGAAGCTAAACAAGGAAATCTGCAAGGATTTTCCTTGCAATCATCGGCTAGCAATGCCCCCAATCTGGTGGGCAGCTACGACATTCGAAACGGAGTCATTACGTTACCAACGTCAAGCTTTCAGCCAACAGGCACGACCGCCAGCAGCGATTTGAAAGCAACGCTGCAGGTTCAGCAGATGACTCTGGCATTTGCGCGGAGCACTTTTCAAGATTCGGCTAGAGTTAGTCATCCTGTGACGCAGGATATGGTCGACAACCTGTTGTCAACGGTTAACAGATCACCCTATCTCGCTGATCAGTTGAAGAAGGCGGCAAGCACAGTCGACCCCATGGACACCTCAAATCCTAAACGGGCACAACTCGAGAGTTTTGGATTCGTTGGGCCAGGTGTTTTCGCCGGTGGCACCTATGATGGCAACAACAAGATTATGAATTTACCGCCACTCGGCTTGCAGACAGCGTCTCCGAACAATCCTCATGGAAGATTCTCTGCAAAAGATATGGCCTTTGTCCTCGGACATGAAATTCAGCACAGCTTTAATCATACGGACAAGGTCCAAGCCACCGCCAAGTTCCTGAACGATGTAAGGAGTCAGGCAACAACAAAGACTCCTATACATGACTACACCAACGAGTTGCGCTCCTATATCCAGGCGGGACGCGAGGACGAAGCTAAAGCAGAAATTGCGGGCTGGAATGCATTACTCAGTCACGAACGGCATTCTAATCCCAATGCCAATGGCCTTGACCTAATGTTGAATACCAATAGTACGAGAACACTGGACTTTATACACAGGGATCCGCTTACTACCAAGGCCATAGCGAATCCAGGCCTTAGCTTCAATCACGATGGCAGTCTGACATCAACCCCCGCCAACATCGTAGCAATGGGCAAACACTACTTTGATCGCCCTTCGCAGCTCTATGCACAACCCGGCCAACGTCCCGTAAGTCTTGGCGAACACCGTAACCCTGCCGGGCAACTTCAGCCTACTGCGGACTACACCAATTACTATGGCACTTGGGCCATCGAGCAGATCCTGCAGGCGGAGGATCGCGCAAACGTGCTGTATCAGGGCGCGCGGCCGCGCGTCACCGTCGACATGGTTGGGCTGGGACTGAAGGAACACCTGATCGAAAACGAGGGCCTGGACCGCGGGCCGAACAAGACACCGTTTCCGTACCACGACAGTAGTACTGCCCCGCCCACGCTGCACCATTTCGACCATACCCAGGATGGCAGCGTGAACCGGGCACATGACCATCGCTATGTACCGATTGTCCCCAGTACACCTGCAGCCGGCCTGCGCGGCCCCGACGACCCGGAGCATCCAGACCACGCCATGCTTGAGCAGATACGCAGCGGTGTACGCAAGATCGATGAGAGTGTGGGCAAACCCTACGACGAAATGAGCGAGCGCGTTAGCCGCAGCCTGCTGGCTGTGTGCAAGGACAACCGAGATGCGTATCCGGATTCCAATGACCGGTCGCTTTCAAGTGGCGCGCTTAGCCGTGTGGACCATGTAGTGATGGGCACGACGGGCAATGTCTTCGCGGTGCAGGGCCGGCTGGATGACCCTGCACATCAGCGGGTGCATGTGCACATTGATGAGGCGATTCGCACGCCTGTCGAGCAGTCTGACCAGAAGCTATTGGCAGCCAATCAGACCATCGCGCAGGAGAGAGAGTTCGCGCAGCAGCAAGAACTCGCGCGTGGCATCAACGAACCGAGCAAAGACGTGCCCATCCGCTAGCGCGCCCGCCGCCACGCGGGGCAGCGCCATGTTCATACGCGCGGAATCGCGCTAGCGCATTTGCAGCCATCCGTTATCGGCGCAACAACCCCTGCGCATCGTGCGTTAGACAAGCCGCTTGACCCTGCTGGCAGGCCGCCGCACACTTCCGCTCGGAGCCTAGAAACTCCTCATGCAGCGGTTCTCCGCCTCCGAAAATGGTGGATGTTTCTCCTATCTGCGGAGGATTTCATGCGCCCATCGAGCGAACCCGGCTACTGGATGTCCGAAGGCACGCAATACCACCTGCTCCGCGTACGCGACCAACTGCAGCTACTTGCCACGCTGGCCACACCGCGCACGCGCGAGGAAGGCGCCATGGGCATGCCGGCCATTCCGCTGCAGCAATGGGCACATTGCCTGCAGCAGTTGGCTGAGCAGGTGGATGATGTGCTGGGTGATTTGGGCACTGCTGGGTAGTGCGTTTTCTTCAATGCACGCAAGGCGCCGGTTGATCCATCCAGTGTGCGGTACCTACCAAGCGGACTGATCCACCCGCGTGCGCAACGCGTGGGCTAGGATCAGTGCGTACAGGGGGAACACCATGGACAGGATCACCATCACCGCGCGATGCATCGTACTGGCAACGTCAGTGTTGTGCGCAGCCGCGTGCATGCAGCCGGCGGATGCACAAAGCATGCGTTCTGCCACCGGCACCGCAACGAACAAGCACATCGCGCCAGCACGGCAGCCGTATAACTCGATGGCGCGCGATACCACGCCCTTCAACTGCGAGCAATACCGCGCGCACCCGCATCCGGGCATGGTGCGTTACTGCCAAGGCGTCGAGAACATGATGCTGCGCAATGAAGCACAGCGTCAGGGGCGCCCTGCTCCGTCGGATTCCATCATTGCCTTACCGGAGCTTGGCACTGCAGAAGCCAAGCAGCTGGGCTATGCCTGCGTGGGCGGGCGCGCCTGGCCCGGCGCGACGCGGGTACGTGCACCCCTCAAGGCATGCGACCGCCTGCTGTGCAATCGCAGGTTGTACGCCGAGCGATCCGTGATCGAGCGGAACGTGGCGCATTGGCTGTTGCGCGGGGCGCAGCCGGTGATCGTCATCGACTGGAGCGATTTGAAGCCGGATAAGTCGTGGTGCCTGCTGCGCGCCGCCGTGCCGATCGGTGGGCGCACGCTCACCTTGCTGGACATGGTGGTTGCTGGGAAACAGCAGGGTTCGCCCAGCGCAGAGAAGCGTTTTCTGCAGCAACTGCGCGCACTGATTCCAGACGATGTGCGCCCGACCCTGGTCACGGACGCCGGATTCCGCACGCCATGGTTTCGCGCGGTGTCGGCGATGGGCTGGGATTGGGTCGGGCGTCTGCGCGGACGCACGCAGGTCAAACCGCAAGCCGTGCCTGGTTACGCACGACGGATGCAGATCGAGCTGGCATTCCGTGATCTGAAGTCGCATCGCTATGGCCAGGCGATGGAAGACAGCCTGACCCGACGCGGTGAGCGGTTGCAGATCCTGTTGTTGCTCAACACGCTGGCCACCTTCGCCAGTTGGCTGGCAGGACTGGGCTGCGAAGCCACCGGTG
This sequence comes from Xanthomonas cassavae CFBP 4642, assembly GCF_000454545.1. Classification (NCBI taxonomy): domain Bacteria; kingdom Pseudomonadati; phylum Pseudomonadota; class Gammaproteobacteria; order Lysobacterales; family Lysobacteraceae; genus Xanthomonas; species Xanthomonas cassavae. The sequence continues at coordinate 321,742 of NZ_CM002139.1, read as the reverse complement.
TCGCCCAGTGGCTATCGCCACGCAGCAGCACACGCAAGCTCTACTCGACACTGCGCGTCGGCCGCGAGGCGCTGGTCAGGCGCTGGCCCATGGAACCGGTCTCACGCTGGCTAGATCGCTTGCGCACACTGCCTGACGCAGTGCGTGAGCAGATGACATTGGTGCTGTAAAACGTGGGGACACCTAACGACCTGACCCAGTTATTCCATTCGCACCGAACGCGGCTGGCTGTATTTGGCCGCCGCCTGGACCTGTACTCGCGCAAAGTGGTGGGCTGGGCGGTGACCCCGACCATGCCAGCCGAGCTGGTGTGCACTGCCCTGCAGGTGGCCATCGCCCTGCGTCAGCCCAAGCTCGGGCTGATCGTGCATACCGATCACGGCAATCAATACGCCAGTCGAGCCCACCGCAGTCTGTTGGTTAGGTACTTGCTGGTGGCTAGCATGAGCCGCAAAGGAAATTGGTGGGACAACGCGGTGATAGAGCGCTTCTTCCTGAACCTGAAAATGGAACGGGTCTGGCAACGGCGCTATGCCAACCCCGCCCAGGCTATCGCCGACATCGCCCATTACATCGTCGCCTTCTACAACACCCACCGGCTGCACCCCACCCTCGGCTATCGATCTCCCGCCGACGAGAAAGCCATCGCCTGAAATTCCCTGTCTCCGTATCCACTAAAACTTTACCAGGACAGAAAACACCCACGCTTTATAGGGGGGGTGCCCTTGAGTCGAATCAGGCGTATAGAAATCAGAAGGGGGGTGTCGGGGGAAACTCATCCTTTCCACTGCTATGAAACTGATAGTCGCGTAGTACCCAGCCAGCGATGTTGGAGCCGGAAACCCATTCGTATGTCCAGCTCTCAAAGGAGCCTGACGGATATTCGTTCCGATACGACCGCTTCTCCCCGGGGATACCGCTTGACGGGAGGTCGACAGGCGGATCACCCAAGGCTTGCGTGCTAACCAGACCGGATGACTTGACGGTCCTAATGGCGGTTACCTTACGAAGAGGCATCATCGGCGCGTTGCCAGGAGAGGCCTTTTTGATAGACGCAGCTATACGATCCAAGTCGCCACTACCATCATAAACCCGTGTTGTGGTTACGACAGAATTGACGTTACCGGGGTTACTGATCTCCTTCGCGTACAGACTCCCGTTTCCCGAAGTCCCAAGCACTAATGCAAGGCCGAAGACAGTTTTGTGCATCACCTTCATACTTCACTCCATTGTCGAAAAGGCAGGCTTCGTGCCTGCTGAGTCATGCTAGCAGCACTGTAGCGCCAACTTGCAATGCTGCTGCGCCCCCTTTCCACATGTGTGCGCTCATCACGCTGACAGAAACCGCATCACGCCAAGGTTTGTGGCTTGCCGCAACGCCTCGACCTTTCTTCCCCTTCTTGACGCCACTGTTCCATGCATGCCTTGATTGTCGTTGCGCACCCGGAGCCGCGCTCGCTGACGCACGCCATTGCCGCTCAGGTGAGCGCGGGGCTGGAGGCGGCCGGCGGCGGCCACACGGTCGAGCTGGCCGACCTGGCGCAGGAAGGCTTTGACCCGCGCTTTACCCAGGCCGATGTCGCGCTGTTTCAGCAGCAGGCTGCAGCGCCGCCGGATGTGGCGGCCGAGCACGCGCGGCTGGACCGTGCCGATGCGCTGGTGCTGGTGTTCCCGATCTACTGGTGGGCGTTTCCGGCGCTGCTCAAGGGCTGGATCGACCGGGTGTTTACGCTGGGCTGGGCGTTCGAAGAAAGTGCCGACGGCAAGATCATGAAAAAGCTGCAGCATCTGGACGTGCACCTGCTGGCCATTGGCGGTGCAGACGAGCGCACCTACGCGCGGCACGGCTACTTCGGTGCGATGAAGACGCAAATCAACCACGGCATCTTCGACTTCTGCGGCGCGCAGTTACGTACCTCAGAGCTGCTGACGGTCCCGGATGCGGACTTTCCGCAAGCGCACTTTGAAATAGCGCGCGCCATCGGTGCGCGTATGTTCGCAGCACACGCATCGGCTGCGGGCAGGCGTGGCTGAAACAGACTGCAGCGCGGTAGGGATCTAGCCGAACAGGTGCAGCGCCAGATGCGCCGGTTCCCTGAGCGCGGCGAACGGCAGCAAGCGCACCATGCAGGGCTGGCCCACTTCTTCCAATACCCAGGCGCACGCGGGTGTCGCTGGCCAGGCCCCTGCCGCCGTCGGGCGAGCGTTCGAAGGCGGTGACGGTGATCGTCATGGGCGAAGCGTCTCTGTCGCCGGGGTTGGGCGTAGCGTACGCCGGCCATGCGCGGGCGGCGTAGGATGCGGCCCGCTGCTGCGTCAGGCCCACGGCAGTGCCTGGCCTGCGCGGCCCGCGTGGGCGCCGCGCCTGGCTGCGGCAGCCACCACCTCCATGCCCGCGCGGCCTGCACATCCGTGCGCCAGTGAATGGCTTGGCCTGCCGATTTCGGCCTGCGTTGGCCGAGCTGGCGGGCCATCGATCCGGGCCCTGCCATTGCCTCTCGCGCCACAGCACAGTCGCGGCCGGTTGCCGGTCTGCGCCAGCGTTTTTTAAGGCCCAAAACACTGGATTCTTTGCGCAATCAGGCGGGTTGAGACGTTTTGCAACTCTCGTCTCACCTTTTCCGTATAGCGCGCCGCTCGTCACATTTAAGCGTGACGAAAAACACACTTTTTAACGGATGAGGGATCTGTCATGACCGACAACTGGATGGGGCTGCCCACGCAGCCGGTGGGCCCGCGCGATGCCATGAGCCGTGGCTGGACGGCGTTGTTCCCCTGGCGGGCAGCGCCAACGGATGCGGCCCGCATGCAGCCCGCGCTGGCAACCGCCGCGCCCCGGCCAGATAGCCCCACCCTCAAGCGCCTGCTGCGCAAGGGTGCGCGCCGGCTGGTAAGGACCCTGCCCTGGCGGCACCAGGACCGGCTGTATTTCTTGAACACGTTCGGGCGGCTACCCAGGCTGTACACGCCGGCCTGCTTCAACGAGAAGGTGCTGTACCGCAAATGCGTGCACGGCGATTACCCGGTGTATCAGCGCCTGGCCGACAAGGTGGCGGTGCGGCCGTACGTGGCGGCCAGGATCGGCACCGCGCACCTGATCCCGATGCTGCTGGACACCGCCAACCCGGACGATCTGCTCGGCCTGCCGCAGTGGCGGCAGACGGTGATCAAGGCCAATCACGGCGCGGGCATGGTGGAGGTGGTGCGCGAGGAGCCGGATGCGGTGCAGCGGCAACGCCTCATTGCGCGCTGCGGGCAGTGGCTGCGCACCGATTTCTCCGACATGGAAAGCGAGATCCACTACCACGCCATCCCGCCACGCATCCTGGTGGAGCAGTACATCGGCGACGCGCAACAGGTGCCGGTGGATTACAAGTTCCACATGTTCCGCCAGCCCGATGGCAGTTTTCGCTATGTGCTGCAGGTGATCTACGGCCGCTTCGATACGCCGAAGCTGTCGATGACTTTTTTTGTGGACAACCTGCACACGCCCTTCCACCGCATCCGCGATGACGGCCGCTCGCCGCCGTGCACGCCCGCATTGCTGGAACAGGCGCTGGAGCTGAGCAAGCTGCTGGCCAGCGACTTCGATTACGTGCGGGTGGATTGGTACATCCAGCAGGGGAAGGTGTACTTCGGCGAACTCACCTTCACCCCCGGCGCGGGCATGGTCACCGGCCTGGAGCGTGGGCTGGACCGGATGATGGGCGATATGTGGGTGCAGCGGCGCGCACCGGCACAGGCGCGTTTGCCTGCCCACAGCATGGGGCTGCGGGTGCCGGAGTGGGCAGGGACGAATGCCGGCGCGGCCCCCCTGCGATGAGGTCGTCGCGCAGCCCGGTAGCGTCGCCGCCTGCAGTGCATCGGCTTGCCGTGCACAGCGGTTGACGGCGGCTGGCCGCGACGTGCTGGCGTTACAGGTGGTGGCAGCGCGCGTGGCACGCGTGGGCGCTTGCGTGGCGGATCAATCAGGCGATGGCGGCCATGGTTGCGCCGCGCCGCGCACTGACGGCGCCTACCCGAGCGGCTGCGCCCCACCCGCATGCCTGGCGAATTCGCCGCCGCCCAGTCCAGGAACACGCGCACCCGTGGCGACAGTTGGCGGGCATGGGAATACAGCAGCGATACCGGATTGGACGGCGGCGGTGTCTCGCGCAGGATTTCCACCAACGTGCCGTGCTGCAGGTCCTGCGCTACATGGAAGCGCGGCACCTGTGCAATGCCCAGGCCCAGGCGGATGCCGGCCAGATAACTCTCGGTGCCGGTGACGCTGAGCAGGCTGGGTGCGGAGATGGTGCGCAGGCCGTGTGCGGTCTGAAACTCCAATGGGGTGACCACGCCAGTGCTGATGAAGCGCAGGCCAACCATGCGATGCGCGTGCAGCGCATCAAGCTGCGTGGGCGTGCCAAAACGCTGCAGGTACTCAGGCGTGGCGCAGGTGGTGAGGCGTTCGAGCATGGCCACGCGGCGTGCGACCAGTTCGCTGTCGCGCAGCGGGCCATAGCGCAGCACGCAGTCGATGCCCTCTTCCACCAGATCCACCCAGCGGTCGCTTTCGCTCATCACCAGCTGAATCTGTGGGTAGTGCGCAAAGAACGCCGGCAACCCGGGCAGCAAGAAGTGCCGCCAGCGTCCCCTGCACCTCCACCCGCAGCAGCCCCTTGGGCGCTACGCCGCGAAAGCCGCCTTCAGCATCGTCGATGTCGTCGAGGAGGCGCAGGCAGCGTTGATGGAAGAGCTCGCCATCGAGCGTGGGTCGCACCACGCGCGTGGTGCGCTGTAGCAGGCGCACGCCCAACCGCGCTTCCATCTCGGCGATGACCTTGGCGGCGGCAGTGAAGCTGCGCCGCTCCACGATGCGCACGAACAAGCGCATGGCAGCGAACCGATCCATGGCACTCCTTGCCCACTGTTCGGGTGCTGGAAACAGTGCTGTGCATTCCAGTGTGATGATGGTCGTGTCATTGCGTTGGATAGTTTCCGCAACGCCGCAGCCCGCGGCATAGACGGAAGAGATCCATGACTCAGCAGCACAAGGTTGCCTTGGTGACCGGCGCCTCGCGTGGTATCGGCGCGGCGATCGCGCAGCGCCTGGCCGGCGATGGCTTTGCGGTGGTGCTCAATTACGCCGGCCATGCGGATGAGGCCGATCAGCTGGTGCGCAGTATCGAAGCGGCCGGCGGCCGTGCCCGCAGCGTGCAGGCCGATGTCGGCGACCCGGCGGCGGTGGAGCGATTGTTCGCAGAAGCAGAGTCCGCTTTCGGCGGTGTGGATGTGCTGGTCAACAACGCCGGCATCATGCAGCTGGCCACGCTGGCCGACAGCGACGACGCGTTGTTCGACAAGCACATCGCGATCAATTTGAAAGGCACCTTCAACACACTGCGCCAGGCCGCACGGCGGCTGCGCGATGGCGGCCGCATCGTCAACCTCTCCACCAGCGTGGTGGGCCTGAAGCTGGAAACCTACGGCGTGTACGCGGCCACCAAGGCGGCGGTGGAAACGCTGACGGCGATCCTGTCCAAGGAGTTGCATGGCCGCACGATCACCGTCAACGCGGTGGCGCCCGGCCCCACCGCCACGGCGCTGTTCCTGGACGGCAAACCGCCGGAGTTGATCGAGCGCTTGTCTAAGGCAACGCTGATCAAGTCGGTCCCTATCGGAGAAAATATGCCCCTTCCTTCAAATCGGAACGACCGATGAAACAGCAGACATTGGCGATGGCGGCCGATC